>JBDRWD010000007.1 GCA_039802205.1 candidate division WOR-3 bacterium | reverse complement strand
GATGGCAGCAGGTTCCTGGGGCAGAATCAATTCCTCAGACCTTCCAGGTAATACGCCAGCCCATCTATCTGCCTGGTGCAAATATCAACTTGGCTGGCTTACACCGACGGCAGTGGAGAGATCGGGAGTCAGCAAATTAGAAAACCAGCAGGTCCCGTGTTCGGCAAAAAGTCCATTTGCAATAAGAATGCTTGAGGACCCAGGTGGTCCGGATTGGAATTCACATAGCGGAGGCAAAGGTGAATATTTTCTGATTGAAAACAGATACCAAACAGGCTTTGACCGTTCATTACCCGGTGATGGATTATTGATCCTCCATATTGATGATGCACAAAAAACAAATGAAAATGAAAACCACCCCTTAGTCGGAATCATGCAGGCAGATGGAGATAGAGGATTTTTGCTCCCCAGGTCAACCTGGGGGAAAGCTGAGGATTTATGGAAAAATGATTCCATCGGTTTCTACGATGGTTCAACACCATCAAGTCGATTTTACGGGGATTCGGCAAGCGGGGTAACGGTTTACAAAATCGGACCCGCCGATTCAATAATGACCGCATCATTCTGGATAAGCCCTGTATTTTTGGGAAGGGTTGCCTCATATCCCAACCCTTTTAGAATTGATCGCTTACCATCCTGGGGCAAGAATGTGGTGATTTCCTATACACCATCCGATACCACGGAATTGGGCAGTCAATTTCCGCACTTTAAAGTCACCATCTACAATATCGCCGGTGAAAAAGTGCGTGTACTCGATGATTCCCGAGAGATTGATATCTATCGCCGATGTGCCTTTTGGGATTTGAAGAATGAGAAGGGTAATGATGTAGTAAGCGGCATGTATATTTATATCATTGAACTCCAGGCGGAAAGGGTTGAACGAAGTAAAGGTAGATTGACTATCATCCGCTAAAAATTTCAATGGTCCGTAAAAGTTCCTATCCCCGGGACATCGCCATCGTCTCGGTGATTTTCATCTTTTTGATTATCTTTCTCGCATTGGTAAATCTGTATATCAGCATTCAGTTGCGCAAGGCGCTTGTAGGCTACCACGAGGAACAATTATACATCCTGGCAAGGCTTTGTAGTAATTATCTTACCCATCCGGAGCGTGAAGATTTTTTTAAAAAAATCGGGAAGTCATTCAATCTTGAGCGCCTCATTCTCACTGATTCGCTGGATAACAAGATCTATGATTCGGCAGGCTTGTCAAGAATTCCGGGAAACATCTGGGAGGATACCAGACAATTTATCAAATTACCAGAACCAGGAAAATTCTTGCAAATCGAAGATGACTTTGTTTATCATAACCCCCAGCCCAATTTTTACCTGTATCTTTTCAATCGTACCGACTTTCTTGCCATCGACAGCATCTTTCGCTGGCATATAATATATATTACAATCTCATTGGTTCTTATCTCCTTTCTGGCATTCTTTCTCATCCGCAACCTCTTCTTGCCCATGCGTTATGTAGCAAATTTAGCCCAGAGATATGGTATTGAAATGGATAAAGAAGATTTTATCGCCATGACTTTTGGTGAACTTTTCAGCAAAATAAAGGAAAAAGAAAAAGAGCTCCGGGAACTATCCGCCTATATTGCCCACGAATTTAGAAATTCTCTGGCAACAATTTCAGGACTCGCCCGGCTTATTGAAAAAGGCAAAAAAGAGCCTGTGGAGATTATCAAAGAGTGTAAAATAATGGAAAATATGATAACCAGTTTACTTGAATATTCACGACCGGTAAAGTTATTCAAAACTGAATTCTTTCTCATCGATCTTTTGGAAGAAGGCATACGTAAGATAAATATCCCGGAAAAGATAAAGATTGTGAAAGAATACCATTATCAAGATAAGATCCACGCCGATCACGAGTTGCTGCTCAGTGCTATTATCAATATTCTAAAAAATAGCGTTGAGGCAATACCCGATGAAGGAACAGTGAAGCTTACCACCGAAAAAGAAGGTAACTTTGCGGTCATCTCTATCATGGATACAGGTCGTGGCATTCCTCAGGAAGAAATACCGAATATCTTCAGTCCTTTTTATTCTTCAAAAAAAGATGGCGTCGGCCTGGGATTGGCTTTGGTGAAAAAGGTCATCGACCTCCACGAAGGTAAAATTACCGTCCGGTCGGAATTAAGCAAAGGCACTGAGTTTGTCATCCGCATTCCTATATACCCTTGAGCCAATTTTTAAGAAGGACGAACATCGCCCGGGCATTATTCAACATATTGTGGTCGTTGTTGAAAAAAACATAAATCCGCTCTGCTTTTGCCTGTAAAATTTTACGCGCTATCTCATTCAACTCATCTTTTGTATAATTGTGGCAATACCAGCTGGTTCGGCCATGCATGCGCAGATAGACATCTTTTGTTGTCTTAAAAATTGCACGAGTGAATTCCGGGGCATCAATTGATACAATCGTGAGCCCGAGTGATTTTGCCCATTTGAGATTTTCTTCATTAAACCATGTCTCATGCCGGAATTCAAGAGCGATTTTCTGATTGATACTTATTTTTTCAAGGAAGGATGTAATCTTATCCCTTGATTTACTCGTCAAACTTGGAGGTAATTGGAAAAGATAGTAATCAATATATTCCTCAAGCGGGGCAAATAACACCGAAAACCGTTGCCAGGTCTTTAGGGCTAAGTCGGAAAATTTATATTGATGGGTGATGAGGCGATGCACTTTCACTGCCCAGTGTAACTTGCTGCCTTTTTTTGCCCAGGATTTTACCTGATTGGGAAACGGAAAACGATAAAAAGATGCATTCAATTCTATGGCGTTGAGCCCAGAATTATTAAGATACCAATCAAGGGTCAATTCTTCATTCCAGTCATAATACCAGCCTGAAGTGCCGACGAATAACTCCATAGTTAATGATATCTGTGTACCAAACTTCGGTCAACGGCTAAAAGGGGGTGGTTCGTAAGCCGGGTTCTGTTTTTGCCCACCTCTGTTGATAGTGGGCATAGATAGCCATTTATCTAGGTCCGATGTCACCACCGGACTCATGCGACCTACCTGTCCTGCGTCCTTATGGACGGAGCGGGCCACTCCAAACAGGACTGTTTGGTCTTGCTTCGGATGGGGTTTGCCATGCCCCCAGTGTCACCACTGAGGCGGTGGGCTCTTACCCCACCTTTTCACCCTTACCACGCCGAGAAAGGCGGGCGGTATGTTTTCTGTGGCACTTTCCGTAGTGGTCTAAGAAGGTGGAACACCTAACAAGTGTCCATCCTATCCTTGACCACCCCTTCCGGTTAGGAAGCATCCTGCCCTGCGAAGCCCGGACTTTCCTCCCTGTCCTTTCGGACAAGGCGGCTATCCGACCACCCCATTACAATTATAAAAATTTCTGATTTCTCTGTCAATAGGAAATCCCACTGAATCCTCTCCGCATTTTTATAAAATGTTTTACTTAGTGACAATAAAACCTATGGACAAAATTGGTAAAGGCATCAAATAATTTCAATGTCGGACAAGGTTTTGATTGATGCCCTCTCGTAGGGCAAGGCTTTCGCCTTGCATAAATAAAAAATGTCAACCTGAAATTCTTGGGTGGTAACCGATAAAATGGTAGGCGCAGGCTTTAGCCTGCGGATAAATGTTTTTAAATCTTAGGGTATTTCGCACCCTGAAGGGTGCGGCTACTACTTATAATCTAACACCTGTTTGCGCGCATGATAATCCAACAAAAGGAAAAATGCTGATTTGAATTGTAATGTTGACACCTTGCTATTTTTTGATAATATTATTGAGGAGGTCCTTATGATATTTTGGAGTCTTATATTTAATGTGATTCTATGGCATGAAGATTTTGTTAACAATAATCTCTCAGTCCAGCAACTCTATGAATACACAGTTGATATCCAGATAGAAGATGGAAATCTGCAGTTAAAAGGTAATCCCAGCGCTGAGGGATTTTCATGCGCCTGGTTCTATCTTGATGATGGTATACAACTAACCGAAGATGACATCATAGAGATGCGCATAAAGGTAACTGGAGTAGAAACAAGGCTAAAGTATTTTTATAAAAAAAGGGGGTCACCGATTTACTGGGGGCAAGAAATAATAGTTTCTACAAGTCCCGATTGGCAGAAGATCAGAATTCCGTTAAAACAGGCAAAGCCCTTTTATAGCAGTAATTTTCCATTCGCACTCACCCCAGGTAAAACTCCAACACTTTATTTCTTCATTGATAATCTCACACCTGGCAATTTTGATGCGAAGATTGATTATATCTCCATAATCAAAACCAATACTATAAAGGAGGAATGATGGCACGCCCTATATTCGGTATTCTATTTTGGCTTTCCTCCATGCTACTTTTTGCAGACCCACCTTGGAGTCCTAATGTGCTTGTGAGCAGTGATGTTCCCTGGGATACGTTGAATCAAGGTGAATCCTGTTTTGATGTATGGGGTGATTCAATATTTTCAATATGTAATACTGCAGAGAGAGGGAGCGTCCCTATTGCACCATACGCCTATTCCTTTAACGCAGGTCAGTCATTCACCCAGATTCCATTTACTGATAATTCCACTGGTATTATCTGGCATACCGACCCGGTCCTGGGTGTTGATGATTCAGGGTATGTCCATATGATAATCCAGTATTCAACAACTTATATAAAACACTATCTCTCCAAAAATGGCGGATTAACCTGGGTTGACACTACAAGGGTTACACCATCGAGTGGTGTTGATAAACCTTGGATGGTTGTGAATAGAAATGAGATCTACATAGTATGGCAACAGGTCTCAGGAACCACAGGAATATGGTTTGCAAAGTCAACTGATTATGGTAATACATTTACTTCCTCTCGTATCTGGACGCGTACCGGTATTGCAGCACTCTGTATGGATGATAATGAAAATCTTCATCTTGCTTTAGTAACAAGCTGGCCAAGCGGAAATGTCTACTACCGCAAATCAACAGACCATGGTCAAACCTGGTCATCCGAAATCTATCTCTCTGATTCATATTATGAGACTGGCTACGGTGACCGTGCTCCAATAAATTCAATCACCGCCAGGGGGAATATTGTTTTTTTGACCTGGGTAGATAGCAGGAATGGCAACTGGGATATAATGGGTATGCGCTCAACGAATGGGGGAATAACCTGGAGTCCAAGGTTTGTTGTCAACGATATCACTGCTGGAGGACAATGTAAGGGTTATGCCCATTTTGACAAATATGGCGGGTTGCATGTCTTTTATTATCACACACTTGACTGGCCCACGAGTGCAAATAGTTATTTTTCTGTAAGACACAGATATTCATCCGATGGTGGAGCAACATTCCTACCGAGCACACGCATCTCTGATACCGAGGCGCGCAGCCATGCCGATTTTATCGGTGAATACCACATCCTACGCAGTGACAGCCTTTATATTTACGCAATCTGGTCTGACGGAAGGAATCCCCATGATAACGATCTCTATTTCAGCAAGGCATTGCTTCAGGACTTTCAGGCTCTAAAAGAAGAGGCTGATGTAAAGGTAATCTCCGAAGGTGTTGATATCCCATCGATCTGGTCGGGCAATCAGGCATTAAGTTTTAAATCTACCAAACCATTGAGAGTCACGTTATATAATGTCTGCGGGAGAATCGTGAAGGATCGTAGAATTTCCCCCCATGAAGTCTTCTATCCAGTTGCTAATTTGCCAAAGGGTGTTTATCTGTTAAAAATCGAATTAAAAGATAAATCAATCATCAAGAAGATAGTGCGGATTAAATAAAAAAGAACAGTTGAATCAAGGAGAATTTATTGTGATCTGATTAATTATTTACGGAGTCTATAATCCTTGCCAAAAAGTAAATACTGGTCTTAAGATTCAATGGCTGAACAAATATTTTCGTTTCCTGAGCCGCCGTAAACCCTTGTCCAGAGTGTATTATCAGAGTCTAAATTCACAATTTGCCCATTTTAATCATTCCCCGACTATTTATCACCACGGCAATATAACCATTATTCAGAACTCGGTACTATGTGATAAACATAATTTACCACTTCCACTCTTGATGTAAGGCGCGCATTTGATTTAATTATTGACTTTTTGGCTTTCATGGTATATACTTCCTCCGGAATGTCTATGCAAATCATAGGCACCCCTTTCGGATAGAATATATCCAGGGGTGCCTATGCTTAAAAGTTTTGGTAAGATCATTTTTGATTCAAATTATATCCTTGACAAGCCATCTTTCTTATATATAATTGTTGAGTCGGGGCGTGGCGCAGTTGGTTTAGCGCACCAGCTTGGGGTGCTGGGGGTCGTCCGTTCAAATCGGATCGCCCCGACTTTTTAATTTGCACCATCTCTAAGCTTTATAAATCTTGATTTTTTCGCTATTTTCTATAAGATAATTTATCATGCCTTTCTTTTTATTACTGTTTTCCACCCTGATGGTCCAAGATAACCAAATTTTCAAAATTGACCCGGAAAATCTGTGTTATGCAGATTTGACTTTACCAGAGGAGATACTTGACTATTCACTTGATGGTTATTTATATATCTTGACCAGCCGTCATATACTCAGCATTGATACTACGGATTTAAGGATTATCGATCGCACTCCCTTGCCCCAGTGTTTCAACTATTTAGCCCTTGGGAAGGAAGAAGTATTCCTCATTGCGACTTCGGAGATCGTCAAACTGGCGCGTGTCAGCCTTGCCTTCAAGGGCGGCATCGGTATCGAATCCGGACTCCATGAACCAATGGTCGCACCAGGCATGGTTCCAGGTGCAAACCTGTTATATCTCATCGATCATACTGAAAAAAAGAGTATAATCCGCATATTTGACCTCGACCGAGGAAAAAAATTGAGCACAGCATCTTTTCCGCGCATCATTGATTTCCAATACCTGCCGGAAAAAAAATGTTTTGTCACAATTGATAGTTCCTCTCTCACCCTATTGGATCTTAAATTGAAAACCATAAAAAAATTAAAACTACTTTTTACAGGAGAAAAGATTTCTATTACCCGATACGGTTATATAATAACCAACCACCAGGGTATATTTTATTTAGACTCCACTGGGAAGTTAATCGATTTCCAACCAGTTTGTCTGGATGGTGTAGTTCAAAACACCGATTTCATCTTCTTAAACGAGAAATCCATCGTCTGGATTGAACCACGGACCCTGCGGATTACAAAGGTAATTGCACATCCGGGGAAAATTAAAGCCATCCAAAAACTCGATGATTTTTATTATTTTGCACTCTTGGAAGATTTAAAACCCATGCTCTTTGAACTTTCACCACCAGGTTTAAAGTATCTAAAAAAGAAAAAACTTACTCCCCAGGCAAGGGAAGAATCCCTTACCAGTCCAGATTCACTACTTTACTACATCCAGTTCAATGCCTTTACCGAGAAGACCAAAGCCGCAAACTACGCAGATAGTCTCCGACTCCTTGGCTTGCCGGTGCTTATTGACTCTACACCTCCCGGTCTCTTCCGGGTACAACTCGGGGGTTTTGCTACCAAAAGTGCTGCTCGGGAGATGGCAGAAAAAATAGATCTTCCCTCATGGATTGTTCATCACCAAAACCTCAGTCATGTAATTGATACACTTTTTGTATATAATGACCAGACTTTTGTCATAAAAAATGGCATAATATCCCGAAAGGAGTGAGCATGAAAAAAATCATTAAAACCGAGAATGCGCCCCGTGCGATTGGCCCTTATTCCCAGGCCGTAATGGTAGGGAATCTCATCTTCACCGCGGGGCAGATCGGACTGAATCCCGCTACCGGGGAACTGGTTGGGGAGACAATAACCGCCCAGACCGAACAGACACTGAAAAATCTTAGGGCGGTTTTGATTGCCGCGGGTGTGGACCTGAAGAATGTAGTAAAGACCACCGTCTACCTCACCAGACCAACAGACTTTCCCTTGATGAACGAAATCTACGCCCAGTATTTCGAGACCGAACCTCCGGCAAGGACGACAATTTTTGTGAGCAGCCTACCTAAAGGAGCACTCATTGAAATCGAGGCGATCGCCCACATCTAAAGATATTGAGAAGGCACTGGGTCTAAAATTTAAAAACAAAAAACTCCTCCAAAAGGCACTTACCCACTCCTCAGCTGTGCCCGATTCCCCGGAAGCGTCCAATGAAACCCTCGAATTTCTCGGCGATGCGGTATTAGAGTTGGTGGTACGGGAGTTTTTAATAGAAAAACATCCCGGGGCAGAAGAAGGAAGATTGAATCAATTGAAAAAGAGGTACACGAGTGAGGAGGCGCTTTATCGACTCGGCAAGACGTTAGGACTCGGTAATTTTCTCATCCTCGATCGAGGTGAAGAACTAACCGGAGGAAGAGAAAGAGCCTCAAATATTAGTGGTTGTCTGGAGGCATTGATCGGCGCCCTCTATCTTGACCAAGGTTTTTCGTATACAAAAGAATTCTTAAAAAAAATCCTTTTAAATAAAAAATTTCGATTGCCCCGGGATTATAAATCATTACTAAACGAATGGGCTATGAAGCATAAAAAAACGGTTAAATATATAGTAACGCAGGAACAAGGACTTCCTCACGATAAAACATTCTTTGTGGAGTTGTTTATCGATGAACAGTCGGTTGCCCAAGGAAAGGGGAAGAGTAAAAAAGAAGCCGAACAGGATGCAGCGAGAAAGTTTATGCGTCACAAAGAATAATTCAGCGGGAACCTGAGGACTCAGGAGGGATTTCAATAAAGACCTGAGATGGTCTTCCCTGAAGCCTTGGAGATGCAATCTTTTTGCCTTTTAAGAGTCGCAAGAGGGTGGTATCTTCCTCTGGGCTGAGCGATTTTCCCCTGGCCACATTCACCACCCGACCTGTGGAATCGACCATTGCTCTGATTATCTCTTTCCCTGCTATCATCCCTACTTCTGCTGGACTTACTTCCAGATTCCATTCCGGTGTTTTTTTAGTTTGGATCTCTGTAGCCACAGGAGCGATCGGACTGGATAAATTTTGCTTCGTTGACCTTCGTGTTTTGGATAAGGGCATTGGTGATTCAGCTTTTTCCTCTTTAATCTCCGTATAGGCAACCTGATATTCCATCCCCACCACTGGTTTTACCTGTTTTGGCTCTTTCAAAATAATAATCAAAAGAACCGCAGCCACTGGTGCTAAGATGGATAAGTAACGCCATAATGCTACCCTTTTCTTTTTTCCGACTTCACTTAATACCTTGTTTTTCAGCTGATACATGAAATCCGTCGAAGGTTCTTGAATCTCCGCCTCACGAATTGTATCTTCAATTTTTTTGCATTCTTCAACCCAGCGTCGACAGTGAGGGCAGGTATTGAGATGATCGGCAACCTGCTCCTTCTCTCTTCCACTGAGTTCATTATCAAGATAAGCACTGAGCAATTCCAAGGGCATATTGCAGGTAGCCTTTTCTTTTCCGTGCTCCATAATCAAATCCCTTCTAGCAATTCTTTGAGCCGCTGCCTTGCCCGGGCAAGACGAGACATCACCGTGCCCCGGGGAATGTTCAACGCCTGGCCAATCTCTTCATAAGATAGTCCTTCTTCCACCCTTAAAAGTAAGACGATCCGGTATTCATTGGGTAATTGTTCCATTGCTGCCAGAACTTTTTCTTTTAAAATCTTCTGCTTTACTATCTCCGCCGGATTATTTTTCCCGTCATTATAATTTGCAACCCATTCCAATGGTTGAACTTCCACCTTCTTTTCCTTCTTTATAAAATTCAAGGTATGGTTGACTGCAATACGGGATAACCAAGGAAGAAATTTATAGCCGGGCTTGAAGCTCTTAATCCCTTTATAAGCCTTGATAAAGATCTCCTGCACCAAATCCTCGGCATCATCCCGATTGTGCACCATCCGGTAAACAAGGCGATAGATCGCAATCTTATGACGCTCAATCAGCGGCCCGAAAGCCTCGGGGTCACCTTCCTTTACCGCCTGAATGAGCGTTTCATCGCTCTCATTATTATGATACACAAAAATACCCGCTTTTATTCCCTCATAAATCAATCCCAGGAATCTCCGCTGGCTGATACCCTTCAGGAATTTCAAAAACCCGGTTGCTGATCGGGACTGTGGTGATCTTGTTTACAGTGCTTGAACCTCTCAATTCTATCACATTCCGGCCTTCAATCTTTACTGTGAATTCCAATTCCAGAGGAAAACCATCCAGTTCTGCGATCTTTTTCTGTAAATCATGGTAATAGGCTTTATCCTGATCAAAAAGTCCCATGGTGATTATTTTCCCTCCCAGTTTCCGATTAAATTCCTTGATTTCCTGATAACCGAGAAAATCACGGCCCAGCCACATTATCTGGGTAATCGTTATCTTTTCGTTATCAGTCTGGAGGGTCATTGTGAGAAGATACTTTTCACACTTGATCTTCAGAATCTCCCTAATTTCAGGGAGTTTTTCAATTTTAAATTGTGGTAGGCACTTGGAATCTCCTGGAAGCCGATCTTTCATGAGAACATCAAGCGGTAATTCAACATATTCCTTTTTTTCCAGGTCCAGAATCCAGGAAACCCCTTTGTCTAAGTGAAGCACCATCACCATCGGTTTGTTGGAGAGTGCTGAAGATTCTGACTTCATTTCTATTCGCACACACCAACCTTTGATGAAATTCCGGATGGTCAGAAATCCGCTCTCCAGGTCCGGCATACCTTCAAACCGGGTCGTGACCTCATACATCACATCGCCAAAAAGAACGGAAAACAAGATCAAAAATCCAAATATCCGGGACATTTCCTCCCCCTTGGAAAATTATTTTCTTCAAGTTTTGAGCTTTCCCTTCTGATAAAGTTCTATTGCCTCCTGTGCCTCCCGGTTGGTGGGATCGATTTCCAATGCCCGCTGGAAGGCAGCGATCGCCTCCTCAAAGCGTTCCAGTTCCAGCAATACCTTGCCCAGATGCGTGTATGCAAGGGCATAGTTTACATTCCTTTTTATCGCCTCCTGGAACATCCCGACGGCCTCATTGAGCTTTTTGGATTTGACATATAAAAGCCCAAAATTATTATAAATCTCCGCAAGATTCGGTTCCAATTTTAATGCTTCCTCAAAGGAATCTTTCGCCTCTTCAGCCCGCCCCAGTTCTGTCAATATCAGCCCCTTTAAATTCAAATACTCGGCAAGGCGGTCCAGCTCAAGGGCGCGTTCAATTTCATTCAAGGCGAGTTCATAGTTGCCTCGATAATAATAGAGGGTAGCACGGTCAAAATGGTCCAAGGCATCCTTTTTGCGTTTCGCTGCCTGTTCTGCTTTATATTGTTCTTCCTGTTTGATAAAATATTCTTTTAGACTCTTCAGCACCTCACTGCTGAATTTTGACACTTCGAGTTGTTGTTCGAGCAAATCCTTAAATTGCCGCTGAATCTCATTAGTCATGGCAGTGATCCGGCTGTTGAGTTCACCGAATCTTTCGGAAAGCCGCGCAATATCACTAAAAGTCTTCTCATACTGTTGTTCCAGAGCCCCGATTTCGTTTTTCATCGCGCTAATCAAGCCTTTCACCGATTCCTGGATATTCTCGCCTACCAGCTCCACCCCTTTGCGCATACCCTCGGCAAGCCCAGCGATTTTACCCAGGGATTCAAGGTAGTTACGGTTGAGATTTGTCATCATCTCACTCATATTGGCGATGTTGTTTTGGGTTTTCTCGAAAAATCCTTCTAAATTGACGATCGCATTTTGGATGTTATTCAGGGAATTCAAATAGTGCTGATTGGTATTGTTCAAGAATTCGCCGATATTGTAGATACCGCCCTTTAATACATTATTCAATTCATCATACTTTTTCAGACCTTCCTGGGCTGTGATCAATTGCTCAGCCAATGCATCTTTTAATGCCTGGAGCGGTCCTTCGTAATTTTTCAGGCTTTCCTGTAAGGCGCGGAATTGATTACCGATGATCTCTTTTAGCTCATTGATGGGTGCTTCGTAATCCTTCAACCTCTCCACAACTGAACTCAGTTGACTGCTTAAAAAGTTTTTCAATTCACTTAATGGCACCTCTACACCTTTAACAGTCTCCTGGATTGTTCCCAGGCGCTGAGTTAACGATTCTTTCAATTCATTTATAGTCCCTGCTATCGATACAAAACCATTCTGCATCCCGCTTATATTGCCGATAAACTCGTTCTTCAAATTCCCCAGTTCAGATTTAATCACACTCGCCAACTCATCAAGTCTGTTTGTCAAATTATTACCTACTTTTTCCAGGTGACTGCTGAATACTTCTCCGCTGCTCTGCTGGAGTTTGGCAAATTCGTTAAAGAGCACTTTTAACTCATCCAGTTTAAAACCAATCGTTCCTTCAAGGTCTTTTAACAGATTTTGCTGACTTTCCACCTGATTCTGGAGGAAATTGAGCATTGTATTTTTCAAATTTTCTAACTGATTATTGAGGGCATCCTGAAATCCACCAAAGGTTTTGTTTAAAATCTCCTGCTGATTCTGTATTCCCGTCCAATAAGCAGATTTTAACTCCCCAAACTGCGCACTGATGGTGTTCACGGAGTTAACCACTTCGGATTTCATACCCGTGAGTTCATTTTTTATTAAATCCGCAAGGCTGTTTACACCCAGACCGATATTTTCTACTGCATCAAAGCGCTTACCAATTTCCTGGATAAGGGTGTGGGTGCGCTCCAGGGTGTTATTAACTGCTTCAGCCCCTGCTTGATATGTAGTCATCAACCGCTCAAGAGAATTCTTCAAAACCTCGGTTCGCGAGTTGATATACTCATTCACGGTATTGAAATTGTTTTTCAATTCCTCAAAATAATGCCTCAGTTCTTCGCTCATGCGCTGCTGGGTGCTTGTCAGATTATTGTAGGACTCCTTGAGCGTCTTCAATTCCTCAATCTGCTTTTCTCCAAGATTACTCAGGGCGCCGAGTTGATTTAAATTCTTTTCCGCCTGGGATTTAATCGTTTCAATCAAAGTATTCTGTAATTCAGTCAATCGATCAAAACCCAGGATGATGACTTCATTCTGTTTCTTCATCAGATCAAAGCGGTTAAGCAGGGCATCTTGAAAGGTTTGCACGGTGGTAGAAAGAATCACACCAATTGCCTCGGTCCGCTGGAACATCTCTTCTTTTATCTCCTTAACACCATTTTTGAAATCCTCAATGATAATACCATTTTTGATATTGGTAGAAAGCAAAGAACAAAGTTTAGCCGCACCATCATAAACCATGCATTCGTTTTTTATACACTCCTTTATCTCTATCTCCTCACCGAGTTTTTTCCCTTCACGATCAAAGATCTCTTTGCGCCTAACAAGGAATGGACACTTCATCAAATCCTCCCTTCAATAAAATATCTCCTACTTAAACGCTGCTCCTGGGCCAAACGCTCACACCTTTTTATTCGTGGTAATAGGGAATCGTCGCCCAGCGTCTTCAGGACACTGGCAGCGGCAGCGTAGGAACCAAGCATTTCATAAGCATCGGCATAAAGCAAGGCGGTCTCGTGGTCCACAGGCAGTTTTCTCAATAACTCCAGGGCTTCTACTGGCTGCTTTTTGTGGATCAAAATCTTCGTTTTTAAAAGCAAATAGGCTCGTTGACGCATTGTTGCGGGGCTCATTCCCTGGAGCTCTTTTTCGGCTTCTGAGATTTTATCGAGTAAAAGATAAATATTTGCCCGCAATAACCGAGATTCATCAGCATCCTCGGTAAGTTCTTTAATTTTTTTACTGAGATACTCATCCCGCATTTTCTTAATCTTTTTATATACCTCATTGCGATCCTTTGTCTCTTGTAAGAGCGTAGCATATAGCTCAAATGCCCGATCCGTTTCGCCTTTTTCAAAATATAATTCGCTTTTCTTCAAAAGAATCTCCTCCCGCCGCTGGGGTATCAATTTTTCGACTTTATTTAAGAATTCTATGGCCCGGTCATAGTCTTTTTTAAAGGTATAGATCTCACTCAGCAACAAAAATGCCGGTGCCATCTTTTCGTTTTTGACTGTAATCTCAATCAATTGAGTGATTAACCGATCGGCGAATAACGGCTCCTTATCAAACAACTTTTTGAATAACATGATTGCCCGATTTAGTTCCCCAGTCTCTTTATACAGTATCCCGGTGTAATACATCAACTCGCCAGACCGTTCACATATCGGACTGAGCGTCTCGATGATCACCGGAACTTCCTGAGGGGCAATTTCAGCAAGTTTTTTGTAGGTATCCACAACCTTCGGATAATTCTCTTCATAAGTGAACAGACGCCCAAGGAAATAATAAGAAGGGATGTGCCCGGGATTCTTGGAGAGGATCTGCATAAGGAATTCCTTTATCCAGGGGATTTCGTTTTTATCTATATTAAAAATCTCTTCCACTGTATAGAGTGCATCCTCCAGGTTATTGTAATTAAAATAAATCTGCGCCAGTCCTTTGCGGGCTTCAATATCCTGGGGTTCTTCATTGCAGATTTTTTTCATCTCAGATATTGCGGGTTCCCGCCAGGCAGACTCTTTTTCTTGGGCTGCGATATAAAATTTTATCGCCGAAGATTTTAAATTGGCAAGATGATATATCCTTGCGAGATTAAAAGATAATAATGGTGAGGGGAGCTGGGTGTTTAATTTTTCTAAAAGAGGTAAAACGCGACCGACCAGGGTATTATCTAGTTCACAGGATTGAACGAGATGTTTGATTCCTTCCGGATATTTCTTCAAACTCAACTCCACCACGCCCATGGCGAATATAACCTTAGGGTTAGCAATGGATTTAGCGGCTAAGGTCTTTAACTCATCAAGCACATATTCAGCCCGGGCAGGAACGATGCGGGCGGTCAAAAGGTATTCCTCTACTGCCTCATCAATCCTTCTTGCCCGTGCCAAGGCACGGCCACGGGCAAAATGAGCCGGCACATTGCTTTTATCCACGGTAAGAATTTTGTCCAGATACTCGATCACTTCTTTAGAATAATCTGTTTCACCATCGAGGGCTAGCATCAGCGGTCTAACCCCATCGCTCAGATTTCCACTCTCCACATAAGCCTGTCCTAACTTGAGATAAAAATACTGTGCCTGATTTCCAAAGACCTCAATCGCCTTCTTTGCCTCTTCAATCACTCGGTCGTACAATTTCCGATTGAAAAAGGTATCGATGAGCAATACCCAGACCTCCCGGTCTTTAGGGAATGCTTTTAAAGTATCATAAAATTCATCAATGATTTCAAAGAATGCCTTGGGATCCACCATCTGGGCAGTCTTAAAGAACTGCGTAGCGATCTCAATCTCACCATCTTTCAGGAATGTGCGTGCCGCAGTCAAAAGCAAAGGCACGGCCCGGGGCCGTTCTTTTATCACTTCAATCAATGCCCGCTTGGCGGTATCTTTATTTTCCTCCTGGGCAAGGAGTTCTTCAAACTTTTTTACTGCCTTCTCATATTCACCCGCATAGGCATAACCCCGGGCTAAAGCGATATCAAATATCACAGGCTCCTTATCATGAAATTGTTGATAAATCTCCAGAATCTCTTTCGCTCGTTCGGGTTTATGATTCAAAATGGTATCCAGAAGAGGAACAAAATTGACGACATTTTCTTCATTAAGATTTTGTTTGATCAGTTCCAAGCCTTCAATATCTCGATCCAGATTGAGGAGTGCTCGAACTTTTAATGTGAGATATTGCGGGTTATCTGGAGCGCTTCTTAAAATCTCATCAAGTGCTCCCAAGACGAGCTCAAATTTCTTATTTTCCAGCAGGGTTTCGAAGATAATTACTGCGTTCTCCTCTTCGCCTTTATGACTGTAGCATAGACCGAGCAGGTAAAGTCCGTAATGATTTTCAGGCGATTGGTCTAATATAAGATTCAGATTCTGGATATATTCATCGATCAGTCCACGATCAATCTTATATGCCCGATCAACCACCCGGATCGCCTCTTCAAATTTTTTCTGTTTGAGATAGAAATTCACCAATCCCTGAATCACCAAAGGATTGTTCGGTTCTTTCTCAAATGCCTGTTCATACCGGACCATCACTTCCGGATATTTCTCCGGATCGATCTCCAGAATCTTATCGAACTCGGAGATTGCGAGCGATATCCGGCCGGCGCGGAGCAGATTGTCCGCGAGGGTAAATAAGACTTTTAGATTTTTGGGGTGGAGGCGCTGAAGTTCGCGCAGTGTCTTTATCACCTCATCAATCCGAGACGGATCTTTTCTCAATATTCCTTCCAGCCGGTCCAGGGAGGCATCGAGGTCGCCTTTTTTGACATACAATTCGGTGATGAACTGCTGGAATGTTGCCTCGAGATCCGAAGGCGGCTGAAGGGTAGTGAGTGTATCAAGGAGGGGATCAATGAAATCCGGAAATTTTTCATAAATCCTTTGGGCCTGGTTCAGTGCCTCTGCAACCTGTCCGGCATTCGCTTCAGCTTTGAGTAATAGGAGCGCCGCATAGGGATCATTAAAGCGTTCACGGGCAATTGCCCGTGCCCACCCCAGCAGTTGTTTCTGGAAACCCTCGGTTTCGAGGAGAAATTCAATATTTTGCAATGCCGACTTCCCATCCTGGAAGGTAAAAATAATCGTGCCGTAAATAACCAAATTCTCGAAATCCCTTTTGGAGAGAACCTTTTTTGTAGTTATGTTCTGTTTCAATTTTTCATAACGATTTATTAGCAACTTCACTTCCCGTTCATTAAAAGCCCGGAGCACCTTGAATAGTTCATCGTATTCTTCCTGGGCAACATATAACTGGAGGAGAAAATCACCGGCATCGATAGAGGTATAACGGAAGAAATAATCGGAGAGGATGCCGATGATCTCATCGACCCTTGCCGGAAAGAGCGTATGGGCAGTACGCAGAGTCTCGACCGCCTCGGCTCTTTGTTGATTTTCAAAATAAAGACGAGCAAGCTCTAAGTAGCAGGGAAGAGATTCTTCACTCTCGGTAAGGTTATCTTCCAGTATCTTTATTGCGGAAGTGATCTTTCCCTCTTTTACATACTCTTGGGCTCGCTGGTATGCCTTCTGGGGGTCTTTTCCGGCAAATATCTCAAACATGCTCTTCCTTTCTTCTCCTTTTGCTTGATTGACTCTTCAATAAATTATCAGCGCTGATATGCTCAAGCAAAACCTGAATGTGCGGTGGTTCTTCCCAATTTTTAGAAGGTCTTCGCAATAGAAAAGATGCTCTTCAATTGCTCATCCGTCTTTCGGAGACGGGCTGAGAGCGTCCGGGTGAATACCCAGAGTAACTTGTAGGCAATCCGGGTATCTTGCGCCAAGAGGCGGCGGAAATCTTCCTTGCCGATTACCAGAAGAATTGTATCATCATTCGCAATCGCCGATGCCGAGCGTGGTGCATCATCAATCAATGCCATTTCTCCGAAGTATTCACCTTCGCGTAAAATCGTGAGTGCCTCCTCACCAACACCAGGTACAATTGTAGAAATGCGCACACTCCCAGAAACGATTAAATAAAAGGCATCGCCGATGTCACCCTCTTTGAAGATTACCTCATTTTTTTTCACCCGCTTTTCCTGAGAGATAGATATGAGGATATCCATCTCGCTCGGAGTCAATTCCCGAAAAAGATAAACCTGACTTAATGCTTCCTTTTCTTTCATCACCGCGCCTCCAGAACCAAACGACACCTCTCACCCCGTTTTATGAGGGGCAATTTTTCTTCCCATCTCAGTAACCCGATCGATGCTCTCTCAAAGATGCTTACGATCTGGACTCGAGCAATGGTATAATCCGGCATCTTCTTGCCTCCCACTATCCGCTCTTGATAAACATCAAATATATCACCCACTGCAATACCAGAGTCTTCACCTTTATCGATGTAGACAAAGACATGGGGTGGCGTCATATGGGTCTGCTCGCTCTTTACCTCCACCACATACCCCTCAATCTCTTTCGTTGCCGGAACCAGGGTCACATTCTCCGGTGCCATCTGAGGGGTGTATGGGGTGACCAGATCTCCGGTCTTGATCAGGTCATAGGAATCGATCACCCTGCATCTCGCCCCCTGTTCGCTCATCTCTTCGATCTCTGCCCTACCCAGGACGATTATCTCCTTCCCGAGAAATGCTCCGGTCTTGGGATGCTTGATTACCTTGCCCGGGCGGTAAATTGTAAGGATATCTCCTATTTTGATATCACGTGCGCGATCGATATAGATCGTTTTATAAGCGGTGATATGCTTCTCCCCCGCGGGTTCAGTTCCAACAATCTTACCCCAATAAGGGAGATCTTCGGTGAGAATGAACCCTGCCCTATGGATGATATCTTCACTGAATATGCGCTCCTCAGGCTTTACCATGGAAATCACCTCGGCGGTCTTCTTCGTTGGCGCCGGAGTGTATGTGTAGGTCTCCGGAACCACCTCGGGTGCGGGAACCTCTGGTGGAGCCGGAGGAACTGCTGCTAAGGATTCCTCAGGTGCAGGGGGTATCACAAAGACCTGGTCCGGATAAATCCAGTGCGGGTCTTTAATCTTGGTGAGATTTGCCCGCCAGATATAAGGCCATAAAAAGGGATTCTGGTAGTAAAACCCGGCAATATCCCAGAGTGTATCACCTGGTTTTACCGTGTGGGTTGTCTCCTGGGCGAATATGGAGACAAAAGCCAAAAGAAGTATCCAACGTTTCATACTTACCTCCTTTTTCAAATTTTTTCTCTCTCAATTTTATGATACTCCGATCTGCCTAGTAAATTTCTTATCCCTATGATTTTATTACGGTCCTTAAAAACCCGGGCCACCCTGGGTCCAATCCCGGAGGTGATCTCATAGACGATTGTATTACACTTTTGTGCCAGTTCCTCAGCCCGGATTTCCTCATCCCCTTCGCTTCCAATCAATGTCACGGTATCACCCAGGCTGGCCTGGGGTATATCAGTCACATCCACCATCATCAAATCCATGCAGATCGTTCCCACAACCTTTGCCCTTTTTCCTTTGATGAGCACCTCGGCAACATTGGAAAGCATGCGGGGATAGCCATCACCATAGCCAACGCTCACGGTAGCGATGCGGCTCTTACGTTTTGTTCTATAGGTATGACCGTAACTGATCGGAGTATTTTCAGGAACAATGCGGAGATTAACAATCCGCGATTTCAAACTCATCACCGGTTCAAAAGCATCCGGATATTCGATCTGAGGAGAGGGTCTCAAACCATAGAGTGATATGCCGGGACGCACCAAGTTAAAGTGTGCTTGAGGATAACGGAGGATTCCTGCAGAATTGGCAATGTGACAAAATTGAGGTTTTATTGCTAACTGTTCCAGCCTTTTTAATAACGAATTGAATCTGTCGATCTGTTGCCGGGAAAAGACACCGTCTGAATCAGCCAAGGGAAAATGGGAGAATAATCCTTCAATCCTGATATAGGGTGAGCGTGCTATTTTCTGGAGCACATCAACCGCACTTTCGTAGCCAAAACCGGTCCGTGTCATTCCGGTATCGACTTCCACATGGACGAGCATCGGTCTTTTGTATCTTTTCAAACGCATGTCCAGTGCTTTAAAAAAAGCCAGTTCAGATATTGTTGGAATGAGATTATATTCCAGACAGGCATCAATCTGTTCTTTGAGGATTGGACTTAAAATAACAATTTTTGCTTTTATTCCGGCAACCCTCAATTCAATCCCCTCCTCTGCACTCGCCACCCCGAGCATATCCACGCCCAGTTTCTCCAGCGTTCTTGCTACTTCTACTGCTCCATGACCATAGGCATCGGCTTTTATCGCTGCCATTATTTTCTTATTTCCAACCACATTTTTGATCAACTTGTAATTATTGCGCAATCGATCAAGATAGATCTCAGCCCAGGCTCTACCGATATTGTTGGTCATTAATGTAAATATATACATAAATGTTAAAAAATCAAGAGCCAAATCTACTTAAATGACCATCTTCCTGGGTCCTCTCCATTTTTAGGGACGATAAAAATCATGGGCAAACTTTGTAAGGGTAATCAATGATTTAGGGTTGGGATTTTTGTAGGGCAGGCTTTAGCCTGCGGATAAATGTTTTTAAATCTTAGGGTATTTCGCACCCTGAAGGGTGCGGCTACCTCTAATAATTTAGCGCGCATAAAAATAATTTGAGAAAAGAGGGCTCAGACCATCTTCCTATTGACTTTGTCTGTTTTTTGGATAGAATACCCCTTAAGGAGGCAAAAATGAAAAAATGCTTCGCCTTAGCCTTGTTGGTTTTGTTTTTTTTAGGTTGTCCACCAACCTGGAAGAATGCCTGCAAAATATATATTCAACAGCAGGATTATGCCCGAGCTAAAGCCCAAGCGCTCGAAGGCATAAAGATTGTGCCAGATGATTATGAAGCTTATTGCTTGCTCGGGAAGGCAGAATTAGGTCTGGGGAATTATCCTGAAGCAAGCAAGGCCTTCCAAGAAGGTTTCAAAAAAGATTCCACTGCTACAATCACCTGGTTAAAGAACGATGAAAATGGTCGCAATGTTTCGGCTTACTGGCATATCTTTTACAGCACTGCCTACAAACTTTATCTGGATAAAAAGTATGAGGAAGCCCTTGCAAATCTTTATTTTGCCAAAAAACTTGACCCCGAGAATCCCAGCCAGTACATCCTGGAAGGGAACATTTACAGTGAAACCGGAGAAAAAGAGAAAGCATTAAAAATCTTTTTCAAAATCCTTGAATTTGATAAAGAAAATGCCGAGGCAAATTATTTCATCGCCCGGTCCTATTTCGATCAACAGGCATATGACTCCACCCTTTTCTATCTGGAAAATGCAATAAAATCCCATGAAGCCGAATACGGGAAATTAAAGAATTTGCTTTTTAAAAATGTAGAACCACAGCAGTCCCTCGTTGAAGAACTCGTAACGCTATGGAAAGAGAATAAAAAGGATGCCTTGGATCAATTCCTCAAGGTAAAATTGGGGATCGAGAATGGCCTGTCAGCCCAGGAAAAAAATGTGGAAAAATTTGCAAAAGTCAATGAAGGTTTGGGTCGGGATTATTATCTCACCGGCATCACCTATCTCAATCGTAAAAATGATACCCTCGCCTATAAAAACCTCGCGAAGGCGGTTGAATTCATTCCTAACGATATCGATGTTCTCTTCTTCCTGGGTGAGCTTCTGATCCGTATGGGGAAATGGGCAGATGCACGTAGATATTTTGAAAGACTTGTTCAAATAAAATCCGATGATTTCCCCGCTTGGTTTTACATTGGGGTTACTTATTCCCAGGAAAAAAATTATAAAAAAGCAATAGAGATTTATGAAGGAAAAGCGTTACCGTTAGACCCTGAAAATGTTGATGTATTAACCAATCTCGCCTATGCCTATCGTGAGCTCGGTAATACCAAAAAGGCTTGGGAATATCTCCAAAGGGCTGATAAGATAACAAGGGAGAAAAAATGAACCGCAAGACTACAGAAGTCATTCTTAATATTTTGATATTTATTGGTCTTTTGGTCCTCCTTTTTGTGGTTGGTTATCCCCAGTACAAAGAGGCTCAACCGGTTAAAGTGCGCATCGGTGTTGATAAATTCTTCAGCGGACTTCCGTTTTATGTGGCACAATTTGATACCACGCGGCGCTATTTTGTCATTGAACGGGTAGCCCCGGAGTTTGTAAACATCACCGGTGACCCCCTGGAGGGATTGAAGCGTGGTGAATATGAGATATGTGCGGTCCCCTGGTATAAGTTATTAATCTCACCAAGCCTCAACGGAGATACGGTAAAGGCTGTGGGCACCATAACCTTCAAAGGAATTGCCGATGCAATCATCATTCCTAAGGGTACAAAGATAAAATTACTCAAAGACCTCAATAAAAAGAGGATAGGGTATCTCATCGATGAAGAATATCTCTTTAATCTTGTGGCACCCAATTTTGCTGTAGAAAAACTTACTAATTATACTCGTGTTCCCTTAAGCCGCGATGAGTTACCCACCGCCTTATCGAGTAAAAAGGTTGATGCCTTATTTGTTCTTGAGCCTTTCCGGAGTTATCTACTCTTTTCAGGTGATACACTCCTGGATGAAGGTTTGATCAACCGGTATGTCATGCCTTCCATGCCCTATCTGGCGATCGTGATGCGTAAGAAATTCGTCCAGGAAGAGCGTCTGGCTTCATTCCGGATGAAAAATGTCCTTGATGGCGTCCTCGGGTATTTAAGATTAAAACCCGAGATTGGTAAACAGGTGTTGGTGCGCAACAATGATTGGCCCATGGATCCTATCTTCCTTTCTAATATGAGGATGCCTGATTTTCAAAGGCTCGCCGAGATCGATTTGAAGGCGATTGAAACATTCCAGACCTATCTGGTACGGAATGGTATCGGAACCTGCGGTATAAAGCCCCAGGAGTTTCTGTTTGAGAAGACTGACTTCAAAAGATGATTCCGGTCGTGCTAAACGGGGAGCTAGCGGTGCCCTGAATCCCGTCGCAAGATGGGAGGACCCGAAATCCGCTCATGCGGGGTGAAGACCCCTTGGAGCCGGCAATCTCAGGGGCAACAGTAAGGAGTAAAGGGCGTTGAGGCTCGGGTCTTATGAAAGCACCGTCTACAAACCCCGCCAGGTCCGGAAGGAAGCAACGGTAAGTAGACAGAGGGCTGGTCATAAGGGTGCCTGGGCTGAGTCCTTTGCCTTGCTGTTCCTGGTTTTGTCGGCGAATTGGGGTTGCGCGACCGGATATTAGCGTTGCTCAATTTTATGGCTCATCGTGTCCTTTCATTAAAGTATCGTCCCCAGAATTTTGATGAACTAACCGGGCAGAATCATGTTGTTCTCTCTTTGAAAGGCGCGATTAATAGTGGTGCCATCGGCCATGCCTTTTTATTTGCCGGACCGAGAGGGGTGGGTAAGACCACAACAGCCCGGATTTTCGCGAAAAGTTTAAACTGTATCAACGGCCCAACAGTCAATCCCTGTCAGGAATGTCCTTCTTGTAAGGAGATAACCACCAGCCGGAGTGTAGATGTCATTGAAATTGACGGTGCTTCAAACCGTGGGATCGACGAAATACGAAATCTTCGGGAAAGTGTAAAATATGCACCTCTCCATGGTCGGTATAAAGTATATATCATCGATGAAGTCCATATGCTCACTACCGAGGCATTTAATGCCCTGCTCAAGACCCTTGAAGAACCTCCGCCCAATGTGGTATTCATCCTCGCCACCACCAATCCAGCAAAGATCCCGGCAACAATAATCTCCCGGTGTCAGCGTTTTACATTTAAGCGCCTCTCCATCAGTGAGATCAGTGGGCGGCTAAAAAAGATTGCGGAGAAAGAAGGGATCGAGATCACCGATAAGGCGTTATACTACATCGCCCTGCGGGCTGATGGTAGCATCCGAGACGGTGAGAGCATCCTTGAGCAACTAGTTTCTTTTGTAGAAGGACGGATAACCGAAGAGGATGTCTTTAAACTCATAGGTTTTTTAAGTGTTGATTTTTATATCGAATTGATAAAAAAGATCGCGACGAATGACCTTGCGGGCATGATTACGCTTTTGAATAAAGGGATCAATGAAGGTGCGGACATCTTTGAGATCTACAAGGGTCTTGTGAATAATTTGAGAAAGATATTGCTCGCCAATATCGGAATTGAACATGAACTGCTCGATTCTACGCCTGAGGAGATTGGCATTCTGAAGAATCTGGGTTTGAACAATACCCGGCTGATCATGCTCATTGAAACCGCCTTACGCTTTGAAGATATCATCAAAAGATCGCTCAACCCAAGGATTGCCCTTGAGTTACTTTTTGCCCAGTTCACCTCAACCCCGCAAACAGCAAATGATGTTGTAAACTCTACAAAAAAGGATCCGGATATTTTTGAGAAACAGAAGGAATTGACCTGCAAAGAAAAATTGGTCGCCGGATTGAACGCACGGAGTCCGAAGATCTCAGCAATCGTTTCCCAGACTGAATTATCCATCAATGATGATAATGCAGTGATAAATGTCGTTAATGAGTTCCAATACAAGGAATTGACTAAACATCAAAAACTCTTAATAGAAGCATTAAAAGATATCACCGGAAAGGAAATCAATTTAAAAATAAACATCCTCGCCCCGGAAAAAAAGCCGGGTAGTCTCAAAGATACCATCATCAGCATGTTTGATGGTGAAGAAGCCCGGTAAGGATGGACAATCTTTTTAAACAGGCATTAAAACTCCAGGAAAAATTGCGGACCGAACTCCAGAAAATTAAGGTAGAAGGGAGTGCGGGAGGCGGGATGGTCAGGATTGAAATGGACGGGGAACAGAATGTCATCTCCTTAAAGATAGAACCCCAGATACTCGAAGAAAAAGATATAAATCTTCTGCAGGATTTAATCGTAGCCGCCTTTAACGATGCCCAGAAAAAAGTGAAAGAAAAAATCCAGGAGACGATCGCTACCCTTACAGGTCTTCCCTTTGTTTAAAATAAAGCCACGCAAAAGACAGAGTGTCATGCGGGCGGTGCAAGTCCTCTTGCCTGTTTCTTTTTTTTCGCTATAATAAACCATGATTGAGAAGATAAAGAATGCAATAACAGATGGAAATCTGGCAGAAGTGGAAAATCTTTGGATGGAGATGATGGAGGATAAAAATGTTCGGGTGGAAAGTTTTTTAACGCTCGCCGATGAACTGAAGAAAATAAAAGAAACAAAACTCGCCTTTGAACTCCTTGACCTCTTGGTGGACCATCTGGTCAGCGAGAAAAGATTTGCTGAAGCGATAGCTGTCTGCAAACATATGGCTTATTTCACGGACGACGACCAGCCCGTAAGAAGAATGCTTATTGAGTTATACAAAAAGCAATACCAAAACAATCCGCGGATTGAAAAATTCCTTGAGCTATCCGGTATTGATAAACAAGAGCATCTTTTTAAGAGTCTGGAGAGGCTGGAAGAATTTTTGAAATATGATATCGGACAGATTTTTTATTCTGAGAGATGGGGACTGGGGGAAGTCGTCTCCATGAATCCGGAACGGCGTGAACTCATCCTCGATTTTCAAAAACAGAAAAGCTATTTCGTACCCTTTGAAGTCGCCCGGGGGTTGCTAAAACATGTTCCGGAAGGGAGTTTTCTCTTCAAGAAATACAGAAATATTGAGGAATTAAAATTGATGGCTCAGGAAGACCCCATCGGCTTAGTCCTTTTTTTGCTGCAAAGTTCTCAGGAACCATTAAGCTCAGGGGAGATCAAAAAATATCTTTTGGGAATAGTGGCGGAAGAGGAACTGGATAAATTCTGGGAGAAGGTGCGCAAAAGGTTGGAAAAAAATGATTGGGTGAAAGTGGAATTAAAAAAAGGCCAGAAGATTTATCAGTTCATTGAAGGAATGAAGAAAAAAGAACTCTATCTGGAGTCCTTCCGGCAGAGTAATCTTGATGAAAAATATTCACTCTTGGCACGATGGAGCCGGGAGGTTCCAGAAGTATTTGCCGAAGGGGTAAATTTAATCATTGCCGAGGCGAACCAATCATACCCCCAGCACCCGGCAAGATGTCTTGATATTCTCTATTTCTGTGCCGAGCACGAAAAAGTGGGTTTGAATTATACAATCGATGATTTATTAAAATACGCAAATTACGAAAATCTTTTGTTAAATTTAAAAGATAGTGACCATAAGCGAAAATTCCTACAGGAAATCAAGAAAAGAGAACCACAAAACTGGCAAAAGATATTCCTCCAGATTTTAGCCATAGCTGAGGATTCCAAATTAAGCGAAGAGATCGAAAAAGAACTGAATAATGTGGGTTATAATCTAACCGAAATTTATAAGACCGCCCTGGTATCGCCCCAGCAATATCCCCAAATTTTTTTGTTGCTTTTAAAGAAACTTGCTGATGGAGCGCTGTTAGAATTTCTCAGCCCTAAGTATCTCCCCCGGGTGATAAATAATCTGGAGTATATCAGGGGCGCCCGGCAATTGTTTCTCAAAGGATTCACCTTAGAGCGTTTTGATGCACTCATAAAAGATGCCACACCTGCAGAGGTCTCAAAAATAAAAGAGGAATTGATTAAATCGCCAGTGCTCAAAAGCCACGAAAAAAATGATTATCTAAAAATCATCGATTATCATTTCCCCTCAGAAAAAAGCATCGATTGCATATACACCACTCCGGAAGCGCTTGAACGAAAGAAAAAAGAACTTGAATATCTGCTCACAGTTGCAATCCCGGAAAACAAAAAAGAAATCAGCCGGGCGCGTGAATACGGAGATTTGAGTGAGAATTTTGAATATAAGGCGGCAAAAGAACGCCAGGACCAGCTCTACCAACGGGTGCGCATGATTCAATCCGAACTGCAAAAAGCGAAGGTGATCGATTTTAATCAGATTGATACTACCCGGGTGTGCATCGGCACCAGGGTCACACTTCAGTCATTAGAGGATAGCTCCCTTTTGGAGTACACGATCTTAGGACCATGGGATTCAGACTTGAGCAAAAATATCATCTCTAACGAATCACCCCTTGCCCGGGAAGTATTATTAGAAAAAAAACCGGGGGAGATTGTAACCATCGAGGGTAAAAACTATCAGATAATTAAGATTGAAATCGCAAAAAATTGACTGGCGCCAACGGGATTCGAACCCGTAATCTTCGCCTTGAGAGGGCGATGTCCTGAACCAGGTTAGACGATGGCGCCGCGAGATATTATATTCAAGAATAAGTCTCCTGTCAATAAACTCCCGTTAAACTCATGCCACATTTTTTAGCGTTTGAAAAAGGGGAAGACTCAGCCTGCTCGAGGGTTGACTTATTATGAAAAATAAATAAAATAATCAAAAAAGGAGCAATTATGGAGAAACTGATTGGTAGGGTCACACATTATTTCAACAAAATCGGTGTTGCTGTCGTCGAGATAACCGATGACGAATTAAATGTCGGTGATACAATCCATATCAAAGGCCATACTACTGATTTCCAGCAGGTAGTCAATTCTATGCAGATTGAGCATAAGCCTATAGAGAAAGCCAAAAAAGGTGAAAGCATTGGTATGAAAGTCGATTCGGTTGTCCACGAAAAAGACTTGGTTTATAAGATAATACCGGAATAGGTAAAAATTCAATGTTTCTGCACTCGGTCTGCTCCCGTCCAAAGCCTTAACGGAAATCCTCTGATTGCATTTTTGGACTATCAGGTGGGCGCTAAAGATTATGCCCCTCTGGCTCCTCGTTTTATTGATTGCAGTTTTACCCCGTCTCTTTCGTATCCTTTATCCTTACGCCTGGTTTGAAGATTCGGTATATCTATACCAGGCATTCGCCTACCGATCAGGATTAAAACCTTTTATCCATACCCTCTCAGTTCATCCACCATGCCTTGAATATCTGCTTGCGGGATTATATAATATTTTCGGTGTTTCCTATCGCGTTGCGGAAATTTTAACCGCAATAATCGTAACAATCTCCACACTTCTCCTCTTTGATATCGCCCGCCGGCTTTTTGGCAGATACATCGCTTTATTCATGATTGTTCTTTTTAGTTTTTCCTCGCTGCTTTTTCGCTATCATATCTTCGAAAGGGAGATTTTCACGCTTTTCATTACCTGCTTGGTAATGTGGTTCATCGTCTCCAGAAGTTCTCAACCCTTGAATTGGTTTCTTATTGGTCTCCTTTCAGGCTTGGGGGGCAGTATTAAATTATCCGGATTATTCATTCTCCCTGCGGTAACAATATATTTTGTGGCGGAAAAAAGATTTAAGGCAATACTGTATCTTTTATCAGGATTTCTTATCATTACCATTGTCCTCTATGGCTATTTCCTGATCACCTACCAAACTCCAGCTTTTTATCAAATTTTTTATTTCCATTTTTTCAAAGGTTATGACACCGCTATCAATGTAAGGTTTCTCGATCCATTTTTGATCAGTTTAAATTACCTGTGGATCCTCGGTGCCAGTGGTATCATTTTGTGTTTTTTCTCTGCGAACAAATTTCTCATCTTTCCCCTGGTGCTATTTTTGGAATACTCATTATTCTTTCTTTTTGTAAGTTCAACCTGCTGGCCCCATAATATGATCGATTTATTGTTACCCTTAGCAATCACCAATGGATTAACTATTTATTGTTTAAAGAATCGCTCTTGGCGAAAGAAGAATATAGTACTTTCCTCGCTGAGCGTCATTCTGGCGGTTTTTTTCATATCCGCTGGAAGCCTGAATTTTTCCTATTATCAGGGATTCGGATATATCCCACGCCAGGAAGTAAAAAAATGTGCGGAGATGATCAAATTCCAAACACCACCCCATATGCCGGTTCACACCCCCAATTATCTCGCCCTTGAAGCCCACCGGTTAAAACTCATTGATTATGAAGAATGTATCGGCCCGTATCGGTTGATGTTGAAAATCATTAAAGGGAAAAACAACCTCTCGTTAAAAGATATTAAATTCTCTGGTTGGCACGAACTGATTAAAGAGACCCTGAGATTATGGCGGTACGAAATTGATGAAGCGGTGAGAGAAAGGCGCATTTCCTGCGTTGTCTGGGATAAGATATTTCCGGAATGGGCGCTGATGTATAATATAGATAAATATTTAGAAAGCGAAATTAAAATCTTTTCGGGCTCTGGTTACCGAGTGATCTACGACAGTCCGTATTATACGGTATGGGTAATAAATCAGCATTAGCAAAAAAGATAATCTTTCAGTCAATGATGCTTTTGTTCATTCTGATTTCGGTACAATTCCGGATAAGATTGAGTACAAATCCTGAATACTATGACCCAAAAGACCCAACCGCCTTTTACTGGACTGAGAATGCCCTCCAGTATCATTATGCGGAACTCGTGGGCAACGGAAAGCCGATCCCCTCGTTTGATCCAAAACTCCAGGCACCCGCAGGGGTTAAAATCTTTGAAAATCTCACAATTTTAATGGAATATCCGTGTGGCTGGTTATACCGAATTTTAGGGCTGAAGTCAAAAGGCGTACTCTTTCATACCTGGGCAATTACCTTCATCGCTATCTGGGCAAGCTTAGGGATATTAGCGGTTTATCTTTTAGCTCGGGCACTCGGTTTGTCACCTCTTTCTTCTCTATTTGCTGGATTACTACAAAATTTTTCTCTGGCAGCGGTCGGTCGCTCTACTTTTGGCTTCTTAAATGAAGATTTTGCCTTGCCTTTCATCATTGCTGGGATCGCCGGGTATCTTTATGCACTCCATCATAAAAAAAACCGGATTATCGCTGTTCTTGGCGCAGGGATCTGTTTGCTGATAAGTCTCAGTGCCTGGCACTTTGCCCGCTTCATCTTTTTGACCATAATTGTCATCTCTGTCTTTAATCTTTGGCTATTTGAAATCGATAAACAAACAAAAGAAAAGGCATATATTCTTCTTTTTCTACTTTTTGTTCCATTCCTCGGCAGTTTTCTGGTCCCAGTGCTGAAAAGCCGCTTATATTTCCTCTCTCCCCCTTTTGCTCTCGGTTTTGGATCAATTATTGGAATCCTGCTATTTTCTACCCCCACTGGCCGGCCACCCATATCTTCATTAAAAGGCTGGTTTGCCATCCTCACTGGACTTGGGTTCTTGGTGCTGAGTCTTATCCTCACTAATCTTTTTAAGACCGAAACCGAATATCTCCATGTCTGGTCCTTGCTTCTGGCGAAGATTAAATATCTCGGCATTAAACCGAATAATCCCGAAATGCTTGATTATGCTGCACGCTCATTATGGATTGAGGCGTTCAACAGTCCTCATCCGGTAAGCATTTTCAAAAATCTCTTTCCGATCATAATTCCCGCGATTCTGGCACTCCGCTATGTAGTAATGAGAAGTTTTGTGGATACATCAATCCGCTTGTTCTTCTTTTTCAGCATGATATTCTTTGTTAGTTATTTGGCGATCGAAAGGATGGGGGTGGTGAATAATTATTTTATTAGCATCTGGGCAGTGATGCCGGTGCTGATGGAGGCGAAAACAAAAAGGCAATTGCGTGAATACTTGATCTATATCGGACTCGGGATAATATTCTTGTTTAATTTTTATCAGGCATTCCATATCCATCAGCCCACGGATTATATTAAAACCTTACGGCGTATCTTCGGGAATGAGATCGGCCATGGGTTTTTTAACTGGCGTTTAAACAATGTGGAACTTGTCAGATTCATCCGTTTGCAGACTCCCGCGGATGCGATATTTTTATCTTCGTTCGGGGTTGGTCCCCTCATCTTTACATATGCGGAAAGGGCGATAGTCTTGCAACCGAAGTTTGAGGTGCGAAATTGTCAGAACCTTGTGAGAGAATTTTTGGCAGCCATCTATGGTTCTGAGGAAGAATTTTATAACTTCTGCCGGAGTAAAAGAGTGGATTATTTTTTATATGATATAAGGATATTGCTTGATAACACCCGTGAGGGAAGTCGCTGGATTGCTGGGAAAACAGAAATAAGCACCTCCACAGCTGCCTTTTTATGCCATTTTGCACCTGAAGACCTCAAACATTTCCAGTTGATCTATCAAAATACCTATTATCGACTTTATAAAGTCCTTAAGGAAGGAGAAACAAAGGTTCCTCCAAAATTTTCTTATCAGTTGATATACGACTTAAGGGCTTTCGGCAATCAAACTAAAGAGTGCATATTCTTTGATGACCGTCATACAAGCCAGATTCTGATGAGAATAAAAAATGCCAAAATTCTACTACAGGAGGCGAATGCCATCTTGATCCACAATCCCCAGAGGGCATGTCAGCTCACTGCACAATCTATCGCTCTTTATCCAGGACTCATCGGTCTCGCAACTATCCATGGGATAGCCTTGACCCTGAGCGGTCAACATAAAGAGGGGCTCGCCTGGTGTGAGCAGGAAGTCGCGGAGAATCCTCTATTTCCCCTTGCCCATTATAACCTTGCCTACTGCCGGTATTTGAATAATGACAGGGAAGGGGCAATAAGTGCGCTTAAAGAAACCCTGCGCCTGGATCCGAATTTTTCTCCTGCATTAGAAATGCTAAAGCAGCTCCAGGACTAATTTTTATATCTGCAAATTGACTCCGATACCAAACTGATTCACAATGTAACGCTTCCCTTCGTTATTCCCCCAGAGCCAGTTAACCTCCGGAATAAATTCAATCCGGTTTCCCAGTGCTATTCCAAAACAGTGTCCCACATGGAAGATAAAACGGGGTGGACGTGTGGAATGTTCCTGGCGATCCCGATAATGAAGGGAATAGATAAATTTTGGGGTGTATATGATCTTTATCTTATCTCTTAACTCTTTATTTAGAAGTAGGTACCCGTAGAAATCATAGACATAATCTGTTATGTACCCTATGCGCGTTCCTTTCATATACCCGAACCCAAACTTCACAGCGCCCTGGAGTGGTTTCTCTATTAGTTCGACTTTCAAGGCGATAAGCCCGGAGGTGGGATAAGAATATTTTAATTCTAACTCAAGCCTTTTTACCATCCCGGACTTTATCCAGATGTCAAATCGCCGCTCGTCATAAGCAATTGTATCATCGGTCGGGCTGTAGATACAGTAATTATCAACACCTAAACCGATGCTGTATTCGCCGGGATTTAGAGATCTTGCAACATCAAATGTAGAATAACTCTGGGACCAGGTCCAGGGTAAATTCTGGGTGATAAGAAAAAAAACAAAGAACATCTCAATGAGCTCCTTGTCTTTTAAGTATAATAAAGATTGTTTTCAAAAAAATCTTCAAATCCATCTTCATGGAAATATTGTTGATGTATTCAAGATCATAAGCCAATTTCTTTTTTACATCTTCAATTGTTCGGTCATAACAATATTTGACCTGCGCCCACCCGGTGATTCCAGGATGGACGGTGTGACGCAGGGAATAGAAGGGTATCTCGTCTACAAACTTTGATACAAAATGAGGCCGTTCAGGTCGAGGTCCCACGAAACTCATATCTCCTTTAAGCACATTGAACAATTGGGGCAACTCATCAAGACGGAACGGCCGCATTATTCTGCCCATCCGGGTAATTCTTTTATCATTTTTTTCTGCCCAGACCGGACCGGTGTATTTCTCGGCATCTTTAATCATCGACCGGAATTTTATAAGCGAAAACTTCTTACCGCGAAAACCCACGCGCTTTTGAACATAAAAGACCGGCCCCGGTGAGTCAATTTTTATCAACAAGGCGATCACCGCCAAAAATGGAAAAAGGACCAACAACAAAATCGAAGCCAGGACGAGATCCGTCAATCGCTTTAGAAACCGATCCCAGGCCGAGAGGGGATGAAAGATGACCTGGAGCAGATTGGAATCTGGAACTTTTTTGACCAGAAAATGTTGATAGATTAAAGGATAAAGTTTTGGGGAGACAAAAATGCTGTAATTGCTCTCGGCAAACTGGGAGATAACCTTCAATACTTCCTCCTGGGTCTGTCCGTTGCTTTCAATCACGATGCCATCAATCTTATTCTCTTTAAAAATGCGCCGTGGGGTCTCCGCATCCAACTCAGTGAATTTCACCTCTTTCACCATGGTGAAATTGGGATAGGGGCAATCCGCAATATCTTCGCCGTTTTTAAAAACAATCACCCGGCTCGGAATCTTTTTTATATATTCTCCAATTAAACCCCACAACAGAAAACGCCAGAGAACTAAAGAAGAAAAGCCAATCGCATAAGCTGGAAGGAAACCCCTGGCTTTAAAGAAATCGACATTCATCAGATAGGCAAAAGAGAGCAGCAGGGTCATACCAAGAAAGATTGCCTTAAAGAGGCTGAAAAGCCCGTTCATAATCTGAATCTCTTCCCTCGGTCTATAGAGTTCAAAAGACTGAAAAAGGAATAGCCAGAAGAGGAGCAGACCAAAGTTGGCAATAAGGGCGTGCTGACCGAAAGCAGTTTGATTGATCTCGGAAGATTGCCAGCTCACGAAAAAGATGGTCAATAAAATAATAATATCACCACTAAGGGTAATAATTAACTCAGTTCTTCTTGCCATCCAACATCTGAGTCAGCTCTATAGGCAACCTCCCTTTCATAACAAACAATTATATCCAGAAAATCAATTTTGTCAACAAAAAAACACGCTTGATTTTTTCCAAAATCGGGTTATAATCATCCGTAATGGGATACTCCAGGGTCTGGAAAAGACTGCTCAATGAAAAGCCGGGGATAATCGCCCTTTTTGATCCCGATCGCGTTTTTAACCATAATCTATCCCGTCTTACCCGTTTTGTCTCAAATTGTGGGGTGAAGGCAATCCTCATTGGTACCTCCTTGTTAAAGAACGAAGATTTTGATGGTTTTGTTAAAAAGGTGAAAAAAGAGACATCCTGTCCGGTGCTCCTGTTCCCTGGAAGTTCGCATCAGATTTCTAAATATGCAGATGGCATATTCTTTCTCTCCCTTTTAAGTGGACGCAATCCTGAATTCTTAATCGGAGAACATGTGAAATCCGTTTTCTTAATTAGATCCTATGGTCTGGAGGTGATCCCGGTCGGGTATATCCTCATCTCCTCCGGGAATTATACGGCTGTGGAATACATATCCAATACCAGGCCCATCCCCCGGGATAAACCGGAGATTGTGGTCGCCCATGCCTTAGCCGGTGAATATCTGGGAATGAAGGCGATATATCTGGAGGCGGGAAGCGGTGCTGATCAACCCGTACCCGAAGATGTGGTCAAGGAAGTGAAAAAATACATCTCCATTCCCCTGATTGTGGGTGGTGGAATAAAGACTGAAGCTGACGCAAAAAGAATATTAGCTTGCGGTGCGGACTTTCTTGTATTAGGCAGTATCATTGAAAAGGCACCGGCAAAATTTAAAAAAATTACCAAAGCGATTAACGCCTAATTGAAAACAAAGGAGTCCTATGAACATTTTAGTCATCGGTAGTGGTGGAAGAGAACATGCCCTAATTTGGAAGATTCATAAATCCCGCCGCGTGAAAAATCTCTATGCCGCACCAGGCAATCCGGGCATGGCAAAAATTGCTACTTGCGTAAATATCCTACCCACAGATATCAATGGCTTGGTACGGTTTGCCAAAGAGAAAAATATCGACCTCACCGTGGTCGGCCCGGAATTACCCCTTTCGTTAGGGATTGTGGATGAATTTAACCGCCATGGCTTGAAGATCTTCGGACCGAACAAGGCGGCAAGCCGGATTGAAGCAGATAAATCCTTTGCCCGGGAGTTTATGGCTCAGTACAATATACCTTCGCCGAAGTTTCAAATTTATGACAGTGCTGCCCAGGCGCTGAAATACCTAAAGACCACCAATACCTTTCCGGTGGTAGTGAAAGCCGCGGGGCTCGCGGGTGGTAAGGGCGTATTCATTGTCAATAATAAGAATGAATACGAGAGGATTGTTGACGAAATTCTCGTGCAGCATAAACTCGGGGAAGCGGGTAAGAAAATCGTCGTGGAAGAATTTTTAACTGGTCAGGAATGTTCGATCTTCGTGCTCACCGATGGTTTGAGAATTTTATATCTACCTTCGGCTCAGGACCACAAACGCCTTTACGATGGCAATCGGGGACCGAATACTGGAGGAATGGGAGCTTATTCGCCCTATCCTACCAGCAAAGTCGTGAGCGATTTCATCCGGGAAGTAATCATCCAGCCCACCATCCTCTGCATGCATGAGCAAGGATTTCCTTTTAAAGGAGTCCTCTATGCCGGACTGATCCTCACCCCCTCCGGTCCCAAGGTGTTGGAATTCAACTGTCGTTTTGGAGATCCTGAAGCCCAGGCAATGATCCCTTTGATCGAAAATGATATTGTGGAACTTTTCCTGGGTGTGGTGGAAAATAATCTTCAGGATTTACAGGTAAAAATAAAAAATCTGTGGTCGATCTGTGTAGTCCTGGTCTCTGCCGGATATCCATTTGATTACAAAATCGGCGAGGAAATCCAGTTCAAAGCACCCCTTGAAGCTAACACCCTTCTTTTCCATGCCGGGACGAAAATAGAAGATGGAAAACTTGTCACTGCTGGTGGTCGGGTGTTAAATGTAGTCTGCACTGCAGATAACCTGAGGATCGCCAAACAGAAGGTTTATGATGAAATTAAGAAAATCCACTTTAACGGGATGTTCTACCGGAAAGATATCGGCAGCAGTGGTATGAAAAAGATGAAGCGAAAGCGGAAGACGCGGTGATTATAAAGCTCGCAGATAATCCAGATATCTATAAAAAAATCGCCGAGACTCTTGATGGTAATGGAGTTGTTGCTTTACCCACCGATACGGGCTATGAACTCGCTGTCCAGGGCACAAGTACAAGAGCACTCAATCGCCTTGGTGCATTAAAGATAAATCAGGAACCACCCACTTTTTTCATCGCCCGGAGTCAATTATCCCGGTATGCGGTGCTCACTAAAAAGAAGATAATCGATTATTTCCTGCCTGGATCCCTTGGTGTGATATTGAAAAAAAAGTCATCGGCACCACTCGGGTTGGGTGAAGAGAAAATTACGGTGCGAATCCCCGATAATAAGTTTATAGTTAACCTGCTTGACTATTATCAAAAACCGATAGCCACAATTGAAACCGCTGCAACCCCCTCAACCATTGCTGGGCAATTTCCCGATATTGATTTAATCGTCGACGCCGGGCCACCGAATGATGGGAAAAAGATCACAGTCGTGGATCTGACTCATAAGATACCGATCCTGAAAAAAAAGGGTGGAGTTTCACTTCTGGAGATCGAAAAAATCTTTGGTCGGCTCATTAAAATTGACCCTGCCCTCAAATTCCACCTACTCCTGGTTTGCTCTGGGAATTCCTGTCGTAGTCCCATGGCTGCCGGAATTATAAAAACAATGGTGGATGAAAAATATGTAGAAATAAAATCTGCCGGTACTGCAGCAATCGATGGTTTACCGGCAAGTGAAAATGCCCAGTCCGTGGTCCGGGAATTTGGCGGTGATATATCCAGCCACCGTACCCGTTATCTTACCCGCGAAATGGTCGCTGAAGCCGACCTGATTCTGGTTATGGAGTATAAACATTATGAGACCATAATCGAATTATCCCCTGAGGCTGCAGTCAAAACTTTCCTTTTAAAGGAATATAAAAGATTCCGCAAATACCGGAACGAAGTATCAGATCCTGTGGGCAAAGACCTTTCGGTTTATCGCGACACCGCCCTGGAGATGTATCCATCATTAAAGTTTGTAGCAAAAGAAATAAAAAAGCGACTGCTGTTATGAAGGTTGTGCTCGCAGGATACAATATCGATACCACCTTGATCAAAACATGTAAGGAAAAGACGGAAGGTAGTATCTTCACACCGGAAACCATATCCGCGGCCTATGCCCGGATCAGTCGGAGTCCAAAATCGGTAAGCAACTTACGGAAAGAAGCACTGCAAGAAGTCGCAAAGGCACGTGCTTCCAATCAGCGTATCATCTTTGAAATGGGGCATCATTCCATTGCCGAACATGCGGTCTTTAATTTTGATATCATGGGTATCTCCCGCCGGGCGGTTGAGGAGATCGAAAAATTTCGCCTCTGCTCCTACACCGAGAAATCGCAACGCTATGTCACTCTCAAAGGTGATTATGTGATCCCTCCCGAGATCAAAAAATCAACTTTAATAAATGATTACTGTCGGATCATTGAAGAACAGAATCGTCTCTATAAAGTATTATTGGAAAAACTCAAAGCCTTCAGATTGAAGGATATATCCGGAACGCCCGCTCCCCGGGTTTTAAAACAGATTGAGAATGCAGCAAAAGAAGATGCCCGGTATATTCTCGCGCTGGCAACCCAAACTCAACTAGGGGCTACGATAAACGCTCGGAATCTCGAATTGATGCTCCGGCGCTTTGCCAGTCATCAGCTTGAAGAAATACGCACCCTGGGCAAAAGATTATACCAACTGGTCAAAAATATCGCTCCCTCGATAATCCTCTTTTATAAGGCAAACGATTATGATGCCCGGACCTACTTAGATTTGGAAAAATATTGTTCTTCGATAAAAATTTTTGATTCCACGGATGAAAGCGGGGTCACCCTTGAAGACTGGACCGAAGATGGTGACGACAAAATTTTAGGAGCGCTTCTCTTTCGGGTAAAGAAAGGGAGTTATCATGATTGTTTGAAGGCGGTGAAAAAACTTTCTCCTCAGGCAAAAATCGCCATGTTCAAGCAAACCTGTCAGTATCTTGAGCTTTACGATGCCGTTCCCCGCGAATTTGAAATGGTGAATTATACATTCTCCGCAGTGGTATCAGGCGGATGCTTCGGGCAGTTAAAGCGGCATCGGCTTTTGACCTTGATAACCCAGGACTACAATCCGGAACTGGGCATTACGATTCCTCCAGCGGTTAAGGAGATAAAAATGGAAAAGGCATTTAAGAAAGTGATCAATGAAACGGAAAAGCTCTATTATAGACTAAGGAAAATCACACCATCCGCAGCTTCCTATATCCTCACCAATGCCCACCGTAAACGCGTGCTGATAAATCTCAATCTCCGCGAACTATACCACCTCGTCCGACTGCGTGAAGATCCCACAGCCCAGTGGGATATTCAGAACCTTGCCCGGAAAATGAGTGCCGCTGCCCGAGGGGTTACCCCTATAACCACTCTCTTGCTCTGTAGTAAAACAGATTATCCTGAAAAATATTACGAGTTATACAAAAAATATCCTAAGGTCAACCGCGTCCCACCACCAGGTTAAAAAACAAACATGTCCATCTGGGTGAGTAGAAATAAAGTTACTAAAGGTGAGGATTTAGTAATCCGGGGAAAAAAAATTCCTGCAGTGATCGTCCAGATTTTACACAACCGCGGCTATCTCACGCCGCAGGCGATTGAAACATTCTTTGCCCCATCAGCGGCGGACCTCTATGATCCGTTTTTGCTCTCGGATATGGAAAAAGCAATCGCGAGAATAATCCAGGCATTGGAAAGAAGGGAAAAGATTTTAATCCATGGCGACTATGATACAGACGGTATAACCGGCCTTGCCCTGCTTTATCGCCACTTAAAAAAATTGGGCTTGGAAGTTGAATATTACATCCCTCACCGTCTCCTTGAGGGATATGGAGTATCCAAAGGAGGAATTGACTATGCATTTGAGAAAAACTGTCGGTTGATGATCACGGTGGACTGCGGCATCACCGCCTTTGAAGAGCTTGAATATGCCCGTGCCAAAGATATCGAAGTGATCGTCTGTGACCACCACCATCCCAAATCAAAACTCCCGAATGCCTGGGCATTACTCAATCCCAAACTTCCACATTGTAACTATCCATTTAAGGACCTCGCTGGGGTGGGAGTTGCTTTTAAATTTTTGATGGCACTTTACCAGCGGCTTAAACTCAAGGTTGAAGATCTGTTCGATGATTGTGACCTCGTGGCGTTGGGGAGTGTAGTAGATGTCGTGCCACTGATTGGAGAAAATCGCTATTTAGTTAAATTGGGATTGAAAAAGATGCAAAAGAGCAAGAAAGTAGGCATCAGGGCATTGATAAAGGTTGCTGGTCTCAGCGGCGAATTGACTGCCTACCATCTGGGTTTTGTCCTCGGACCGCGAATAAATGCCTGTGGACGATTGCGGGATGCCCAGGCAGCGATTGAACTGCTCCTGACCAGTGATGAACAGCGGGCTTATCATTTAGCCCAGGAACTTTCCCATGATAATCAGCAGCGGCAACGGATCGAAGAAGAAATTTTGCAGGAGGCAATATCCATAATTGAAAGCAAGGGTTTGTCCGCTAACCGAGTGATCGTGGTGGGTAAGGAAAATTGGCATGAAGGAGTGGTGGGAATTGTCGCCTCCCGGATTGTAGAGGAATACGCCAAACCCGCGATTGTACTCACCTTTAAGGAACTGAGCGCCAAGGGCTCTGCCCGTTCTGTAGCCGGTTTTGATATTGCCGAGGCGTTGGATTTCTGTTCGGACCTCTTGCTAAAATTTGGCGGGCATAAACAGGCGGCTGGATTGGAATTATTAAAGGAGAATTTAGACCGATTCGTGAATAAGATCAACGAGTATGCCCAAGGATTTGACGATAAAATCTTTATGAAGCGCCATTACTATGACTTAAAATTAGACCTGAAGGAGATAACCGAAGAAGTCGTCTATTTTTTGAAATATTTTGAACCCACCGGGACCGAAAATCCTCAACCGGTATTTTTAGGTGAAAACTTTGAAGTCGTGGGTGAACCGATGGTGGTTGGGAAAGACCATCTTAAATTTTCTCTGCGCAAAGAAAAAGTTGTATTTCCTGCCATCGCCTTTTACCAGGCAGATAAAATTCTATCCCTCATCCCGGGCAAGACCCGGATTGATTGCCTGTATACCATTTTTGAAGATACACTTGTAGGCAAGAAAAAGATTATGTTGAAGATTAAGGAATTAAAAAATGTGGAAGTTAGTTGAAGAGAAAGATTTGAAATATTTTCGTTTTACATACGAGAATAAGGTATTTCTTTATTCCACCCGTATTGGTACGCAGAAATTTCTGGATATTTTTAAACCGCTCTTTCTCAAACAGATTCATTCCGCAATCATCGTCAACATCGATACCGAGACAAAGCGGACTGGAGATGGAATACTTACTGCAGGGAATAAATCGATCGGAGTGAAAATCGCGGATTGTTTGCCGGTTTATATCTTCTCAGGGGATAAAATGATGATTCTCCATTGTGGCTGGCGTTCCATATACAAAGGAATTCTGCGCCGTGCCCGGGGGCTTCTAAAAAATTATCATTATGTGCTGGGTGCGGGCATTGGAGTCTGCTGTTATGAAGTAAAAAACGATGTTGCATCTTTGTATTATGCCCGATATCCTGAGGCTGTGGTCAACAGAAACGGCCGGCTATTCCTCGATCTCAAAAAGGCAGTGCAGTCGGAATTGGGTTTGTCATCGCTGATGGCGGATTTGAATTATTGCACATACTGTCACCCCCATTATTTCTATTCCCACCGCCGCGGGGATAAAGAAAGAAATTATGCTGTGCTATTCTCCACCCGAGAATAGTTTGCCTATTGACAACAATTAGAATTTGGATATAATTGTTTAAGCTTGTGGATTTTGTAAATCTTGTTAACCGATAACCATAACGACCGATTCTCATAGGCCGGTTCTTATTTTACAAAGGAGGCTTAAAAACTATGGAAATTACCGAACTTAAAAAGAAAAAGGTCGCCGAACTCCACCAGATTGCCAAAGAACTGGGGTTGACTAATTATACGGATATGAAAAAGCAGGACTTGATTCATGCAATCATTGAGGCGGAGACCAAAAGGACTGAACTGGTGCCGGTGGAAGGTGTGCTCCAGATCCATCCCGAGGGTTACGGATTTTTACGTTCACCAAATTTCAATTATCTCCAGAGTCCGGACGATATTTACCTCTCCATTTCGCAGATCCGTAAGTTCAATTTGAAAGTGGGCGATAGCATCAAAGGACTGGCACGCCCTCCCCGTGAAGGAGAACGCTATTTCGCCATGATCAAGATTGAATATGTCAACGATATTCCGCTCGCCGAATTTACCGATCGTGTGCTCTTCGACAACCTCACCCCGCTTTATCCCAACGAAAGAATCCATCTGGAAGTAGAAGGACAAAATGACCTTTCCATGCGCATCATCGATCTTTTTACCCCAATCGGCAAGGGTCAGAGGGGGTTGATCGTCTCACCACCCCGGGCAGGAAAGACGGTCATTCTCCAAAAAATCGCCAATTCCATCACCATCAATCACCCGGAAATAAAATTGATTGTGCTCTTGATCGACGAACGACCGGAGGAAGTCACTGACTTTGAAAGGTCGGTCCAGGCCGAGGTCATCTCCTCTACCTTTGATGAGACTCCTGAGCGTCATACCGAAGTCGCAGAAATAATTCTGGAAAGGGCCAAGCGCCTGGTGGAATCAAAAAAGGATGTAGTGATTCTTTTGGACAGTCTGACCCGATTGGCCCGGGCCTACAATGCAATCGTCCCCCACTCGGGTAAGACCCTTTCCGGTGGCCTCGATTCTACGGCGTTACAAAAACCTAAAAAATTCTTTGGCTCAGCCCGCAAGATTGAAGAAGGTGGGAGTTTGACGATCATTGCCACCGCCTTGATTGATACCGGAAGCCGGATGGATGAGGTGATCTTTGAAGAATTCAAAGGCACCGGCAATTTAGAGATGGTGCTGGACCGCCGGCTTTCTGATCGACGAATCTTCCCTGCGCTCGACCTTTATAAATCTGGAACCAGAAAGGAGGAGCTATTACTTACAGAATTTGAATTAAACCGGTTGTGGATATTAAGAAAACTCCTCTCGGAGATGAATACCATTGAGCAGATGGAATTCATCATTGAGCGGATGCAACGGACAAAGAATAATAAAGAATTTTTGGAATCAATGAGTGAGACGGTATAAAACAGGAGGCAACGATGAAAAAAGGGATTCATCCCAAATATGTTCCCTGTGTAATAACCTGTGCCTGTGGTAACCGGATTGAAACATATTCTACAAAAGAAAAAATTTCGGTAGATATATGTTCCCGTTGCCACCCCTTCTTCACCGGCAAGCAGAAGATTGTGGATTCGGCAGGAAGGGTTGAAAAGTTTATCCGTAAATACCAACAAAAGTCTAAGTCATCATCAAAGAAAAAGACGGAGTAAAAATAACAATGAAAAAATCTGGTAAATACATCTCTATCACCATCAATGAAGTAAAGGAATTGAAAAAGAAATACGAAAGCCTGAAGGAGTATCTTTGACCCCGATCGTATCGCCAATCAATTAAAGAAACTCCAGGAAGAAACCAATCAACCCACCTTCTGGGCAAACAAAGAACGTGCCCAGCAGATAATGGCAGAGATTGATCAGAAACAGGAATATTTGGCACGGCTAAAGGAAATTGAAAACGGTTTGACATTTTTAAATGAACTCCTCGAACTCGCTACTGGAGAGGATGATGAACTGCTCAAGGATGCCGAGCAGGAATTAAAAGCGATTGAACAAAAGATCAAAGATTTAGAGATCCAGTTATTATTAGGAGGTGAAGATGATACCAAAAATTGCTTGCTCACCATCCATCCGGGAGCAGGTGGGACAGAGTCCTGCGACTGGGCAGAGATGTTGTTTCGGATGTACACCCGTTATCTCCAGACAAAAAAATTCACTTACCGGATAATTGATCTCTTACCGGGTGAGGTTGCTGGAATAAAGGATGCCACGATTGAAATTCATGGTAAATACGCCTACGGATTATTGAAAGCTGAGACCGGAATCCATCGCCTGGTCAGGATATCCCCTTTTGATGCCAACCAGAAACGACACACCTCATTTGCTTCGGTCTTTGTCTATCCGGAAGTAGAAGAAGTGAGTTTTGAAATAAAAGAAGATGATTTAAAAATTGACACCTTCCGTGCTGGGGGTCATGGAGGGCAGAATGTGAATAAAGTCTCTTCCGCAGTCCGCATCACCCATCTTCCTACTGGTATCACCGTGCAATGTCAGAATGAACGTTCTCAGTATTTAAATAAGATGACCGCCCTGAAAATCTTGAAAGCCCGTCTTTACGATTACTACAAACGTCTTGAGGAAGAAAAATTGAATAAATTGGAAGCACAAAAGACCGAGATTGCCTGGGGACATCAGATCCGTTCTTACATTTTTCACCCTTATAAACTGGTAAAGGACCACCGGACCGGTTATGAAACCACTCAGATTGAGCGGGTCATGGATGGGGAGATCGACGATTTTATCTATGCCTATCTCAAGATGTTAGCAAAAAAATCATTCAATAGTTGACAGGAGAGATAATTCCAGTATAATCTATTATGATAATCATCTTCACCCTGATTTTGGGGTTCAATCGCGATTACCAAAACTTTATCGACTCACCCCGGAGCGAGTCAATATTCGTGACCCTGATGCACAACCGCACAAAACTTAATGATTACAAAAGCGACCCGGTTATTTTATGGTTCTGGCGCAGTCGAACAAATGATCCCCAAGCCGATTCCTTTTTGAAGACCTTAACCATTCCCCGGAATTCCTATCTTGCCGGGGTATTAAGGTGGGAGGCAAAAGATACCAAAGAACTCCAGCAGAAATACGAAAAAATCAAACTGGCAATCCATTTTGACTCCCTGGCGATAGAAAATTTCCTCTCACTTCTTTCCCTGGGGCTCAGCACCCGGAATTTAGGTATTTTAAAAACCGCCTTCTCGCTTCCTATCCTAAAGGATTTTCGCAATCAAATATTCCTTTTAGGGAATTTTATCATGCTTTTATTCCTTGCATTGTTTTTTAATCTATTCGTTTTTCTCTTGATTAAATTTATCTATTATCTCCCGGTGTTAAGCCATCGTTTGGATCCGCTGAAACACAATCTATTTAAAGGTATGCTCGGCTTTGCCTTTTTATTGATTCCCAGCCTTGTATTACGCAATTTTTACCTCACTTTCCTCATTTATGGTATAATCCTTATATTCATCTTTAACACCCAGGAGAGAAATTATTTCCGGCTTTGCCTGTTTTTGCTTTTACTCTTTTCTTTATTTGCCACAATGTTTAACTTTGTGCCTTTTCTTAAAGGCAAAGACAAAACCTATTATCTCTATCAGCTAGTAGCACTGGATAGCGATATCCGGATAAATCCCGAGTCGGAACTGGAGAAAGAAATTTTGGCTTATGCCTATAAGAAACAAGCAATGCATGATGAAGCCCTGGCGTTATATGAGGATTTATACTACAATCTTAATAACCATCGTGTGGATGTTGTAAACAATCTTGCGAACCTTTATGCAATCTACGAGGAAGATGAAAGGGCTGAAGAACTCTACCGCCGGGCAATGGTGAGTGACCGTGGTGAGCCCTATTTCAATCTCGCTCTGTTGAAATATAAAAAGATTGAGTATTTGGCAGCGGGTGAACTCATGGAAGAAGCAAGGAAACGGGGCTGCGTCCGGGCACAGAATGAACCGATAGATATCGTCCCCGAGACAAAAGTATTTTACAATTTACTTTTTACCCCCCATTTTTCTTTCTCAAGTCTCGTCAAAAATTTCCATTGGATTGTGCTGTTATTGGTTTTGCTTTTCACCTTTGTGCCCTCCAAATTTTCCCCACCCTATCGTTGTGCTATCTGTCGTAGACCGGTTTGTCGTCAGTGTGCTGAAGAGGTTGGCGAGGAATTCCACTGTCAGGATTGTATAAATAAACTCAACGCAACAAAAAATGAGGCAATTGAAGAAGAATTGAGACAATCCTTAGGGCGGACACACCGTCTGCTTGACCGTTTTCTGAAAGTATTTTTAAATATCCTACTTCCTGGTGCTGGTTTGATTTATAAGAATAAAAACTTTTTAGGAATGGTGTTTACATTTCTGGCGGTGATCGTTTATATCCCGTTCTTTTTTAAATCGTATCTTATTAAACCCGCGGGCTGGATCGCACTTTCATTGACACCTATAATCATTGTGGTTGGAGTCGTAATTCTCTTCTTTTGCTATCTATTTTCCTTTTTGTTCCTCTTAGGAGGCAACGATGCCGATTGAAGGGGATTTAAAGAGTATCAATTTTGCCAGTATTCTCCAGTTGATTGCACAAGAAAAATTAACCGGCGTTTTAAAGATCAAAAGAAAAAACGAACTGGTAGATATCGGATTTATTGATGGGCAGATCACCGGCGCTTTTTTTGAAAAAGGCGAAAAAACCGAACGCCTGGAAAATTATCTTGTGCGTTCCGGACTCATCAAGAAGAATCTTTTTGAGATGATCAAAGAAATCCATGAAGAGACTAAGCGTCCGATAATGAATATCATAATCGACGACAAATATCTCACAATTGAAGAGATTGAACGGATCATAAAATTCAAAATCCAGGAAGTGATTGATGAAGTATTCACCTGGCAGGAAGGTGAATTCAAATTTGAAGAAGGGGCGGTTATCTATCCGAAAAGCCTCATCAAGATCCGGTTAAATACCGAAAACATCGTGCTGGAGTCAGCACGCCGTTTTGACGAATGGCCTCGAATCGTCAAACAGATCCCTTCGCCTGATCTGGTATTCAAAAAGGTTGAACGACCGGAATTAAAACTGAAACTGCCCGAAGATGAATTAATGGTTCTTTCGCTCATTGATGGACATCGGAGTGTGAATGACTTGGTGGACATCTCAGGTCTGGGGAAATTTCATACCTATTCCTGTCTCTATCACCTTCTTACAACCGGGCAGATTGAACTCGCCTATGCCAAACCCACACCCAAGATCACCCGCCCTAAAAAAGAAATCTCTTTGAAATTTCTCTCTACCCCGGCACTGGTATTGCTATTTCTGGTAATAATTCTGGTGGAAGTAATGCTCGGCAATGCTTTAAAACCTAAGGTAAATTTTTCGTTTTCCTTTTTCAATATTGACTACGGAGAAGAGGATTTATATGACTATAAAAAGGTCTTTTTCTACAAGCATAATCGCATCCCCTCGAACTCAGAGGTAGGAAGGATTTTCCAAGAATAAAAGAGGATATTCTATGTTATACAAAAATGCCGGCGTGGATATCAAGCGCTTGAACTTATTAAAAAAGAAATTCGGAAAACAAATTGTCTCAACCCTTCCCCAGGAATCAACCTTTGGATTATTCGGCGGTATCTATCCGATTGACGATAAACTGCTCATCGCCAGTGTCGATGGAGTGGGGACCAAAATCCTTATTGCCTGTGCAATGGGTATCCATACTACAGTGGGTATGGACATAGTCAACCATTGTGTCAATGACATCCTCACCACTGGTGCCCAACCATTATTCTTTATGGATTATATTGGGTTCTCGGAAGTCAGTGATGCGGTGCTCACTGAGGTGATAAAAGGGATAACCAGAGCCTGCAAAAAAGAAAGGATTGCATTGATCGGGGGCGAGACCGCCCAAATGAAACGGTTTTACCCCCGCGGGGTTTATGATTTGGTGGGTTTTATCGTGGGGATCGTAGATAAAAAGGATTATATCGATCCCCAACGTATTGAGCCCGGAGATATCCTTTTGGGGTTTAGATCCTCAGGGCTCCACACCAATGGCTATACGCTGGCGCGCCGTGTTTTATTCCGCAAATATACCCTCACCACCTATCTTCCAGCACTCAAATGTACACTGGGTGAGGAACTTCTGAAAGTCCATAAGTCTTATCGTCAGATACTGGAACCCAGATTAAAATATATAAATGGCCTTGCCCATATTACCGGCGGTGGATTTTATGATAACATTGCCCGCATCCTGCCTCTGGGGACCGCCGCCGTGATCCGAAAGAAATCGTGGCAGGTTCCGGCAATTTTCAAAATCATCCAGGAGATCGGCAAGGTTCCAGAAGATGAGATGTACCGGGTGTTCAATATGGGCATCGGCATGGTGGCGATAATAAAGCCGCAAAATCTAAAATTTTTTAAAGCCCTAAAGCCTCTGGTAATCGGGGAGATAGTAAAAGGAGATTTTAAAGTCCGGCTTGAGGAAGACTAAAGAGTAAATGGTTCCTGCCCGGTTGGTCGGGCATTAATAAACATCTGGGTAAACCCATATAACTGCATTATCTCTTCATAAAAGAATGTGGCATTGCATTCCGGACAGATATAATCACCTTCTGGATTGACTACCAGATCCACATATTTGGCACTGAAAAGACAATAAGGACATAATATCTTATCAAATTGAGCCATGATCAATTATACCAACTCCCTGTTTGATGTCAATGATAAATTATTCAAAAAATTTATCCCGATTATCGATTATCTGCCGTGGTGTAAAGATTGCCTGACTCAAACTTTGAAAACGTGCCTGACGGAGATACTGGATGTATTTAACCAAACTCGTATCAAAAGGCATGACTCTCTTATTATCGCATCTTATGATATAACCCGCCCATTCGGTCACCAGCGGACGGGAAACCTGTCCGGAATCCAGAGACCCCACCACCCCGGCGAATTCTGGTCCATACCGCATCTCAATTTCGTTCAAACTTAAATTCCGCAATCCTGTCTGCAGGAATAAGGTGGTATCCATTTGTGCCATCCTTTCCAGGGTATTCCCTGTTTGGAGTTGTTTAAAGACATCTTCCAGATATTCTTTGAGCCTCGTTTTTAATCTCTCCCGTTCATACCGAGAGCGGATTATATTCTTCTCATTTTCGTTATTAAGACTCAATACCTTTGCCGGGATTACTGAATCCAGGATAAAGAGATAATAACCGCCAAAACTGCTGAAGGGTCCGATCACCTTTTTGAATTTCAATTTCTTCAATTCCTTTGCGAGTTCTTCTTGATTGCGCACTGGAAAATTCAATCTTTCCGGATTCAAAGGCAGGGTCTTATGAGGAGTGAGATTATATTCCTTAGCTGCTTCTTCAAAGCCCAGTTCTTTTACTGCCCGTTTGAACGATTCAATCCGGTCACCCAATTCTCCCAGGGTTGTAGAAGAAATATCAATTTTAACCTTTGCCGAATATATCAAACCCTTACCGGCACGTTTTATTAACTCATAACCCCGGGAAGTGAGCATTATTTCTGATATTTCGCCATCCTTCAATTTTTTATAAACTTCGGCCTCATAGGGCAAAAGTTCTTTTTCATCCTTGAATCTCTTTTCGACCAGCGTATCGTCTGAAACTTCCCGGGCAACCTTTAAGAAATCCTCGCCTTCTTTCACCCGTAATAAAAGATCCTCCAGCTTTTCCCGGGCCTCCAGCGAATCTTCACTCGAAGGGTATTTTTCAAAAAATACATATTTTAAAATCTTCGTTTCAGGATTGGTAAAATCCTTAAGATGTTTGGTGTAATATTCTTTCAATTCTTCATCGCTAATCTCAACCTTCTCCTTAAGGCGGAAAAGCGGTAGGCTCAAAAATGATAGATCATACTGGACCGCAAACTTCGCCATCGTGAGGCTATCTTCAAAAGGGGAAGCCCAGGCCATGGTGTAAATCAAAGAACGGAGTTTTTCCCGTGGTAATTGCCTTCTTAAATTAAATTCGTATTCCATGAGCCACTGGCGGCTCTGGGGTAATTTGATGAGTTCAAGATATTTATTGTAATCAAATTTTCCGGTGCTATCCTTCATAAAATCCGATTCGTAGATCTCTCGCGGTGGATTGCTTTTAATGATCGCCCAGATTTCTTCATCCACTACTTTGATATTTTCTTTCTTTATAAGGTTATTCCAGATTATCTCTTCGATCATCAGATTCCAGATATCTTCCCGGCTGATATTCTTGATTTCACGCTCTTTATTCTGGGCGAAGCGAATATAATCGGTATAAGCAACCGGAACCCCATCGATATGGGCGATATTGGTCTCCTCACGCTGGGATATACCGGTCACATTGAGCCCCCATTCAAAGAAAATCAAAAGAACAAAGGCAGCCACCACGATGAATAAAATCAACCTGGTATTGCGTCTAAAATTTTGCATCATATTTTTCTCCAGTGCATGGACTATTCTATTTAAAATTGCTAAAAAGTCAACAAGTTAATAATTGACAAATTTCCGATTTTAGTTATAATATCAGGAGATTAAACAGAATCCATTATTTGTGCCGGGGTGGTGGAACTGGCAGACACATACGTTTGAGGGGCGTAGGCCTTCGGGCGTGGGGGTTCAAATCCCCCCTCCGGCATTTCATCCCTCAAAAATCTTTCCCCTTTGAAGGGGGAGGATTAAAAAGGGGTAGAAAGGAGAAGATTATGTTATTCTTAATCGGTGTTTTGTTATTAGGAAATGTTGGGAATATTGTCTGCACAGATCTTGATGGCAGAACATACCCGGTCGGAAATTTTGAGGGAAACTGGATACAAACATTCACCCCACCCCAGCAGATGCCAAACTGGCCAAAGTCAATCAGTGTCAATCCATATTATGCACCAAGCGGTGTGAATCTTGCCGATATTAACAACGACGGCGATTTAGAGATTATCGTCGGCTCCACGAATAATCAAGTCTATATCTGGGATTATCAGGGAAATTTAATGCCGGGCTGGCCAGTAACAGTCGGCGGAATGGTTCAGGCAAAGGTTGCAGTAGGTGATATTGATAATAATGGAGATATGGAGATAGTGATTGCGGCACGGAATGGTTATGTCTATATTTATAACCATGATGGAACGAGTTATCCTAACTGGCCCCAGAATGCGAATGGAGTTCTCGGTTTTATCGCACCCGTCCTTTTCGACCTTGACCGTGATGGCGATTTAGAGATTATAATGGCGCAGATGCAGTCAGGACAGCCAGGTCATGTCTATGTCTGGCATCACAATGGCACGGTCTATCCGGGCTGGCCCCAGAATACCGACTATCTTGCCGTTGCTTCGGTTGCGGTTGCAGATATAGATAATGATAATCTCTTTGAAATCGTCTGTCTATCTTATCGCTCAGTATATGTATGGGACCAGAATGGGAATACTGAACCGGGCTGGCCCAAGCTCAATGTTGCAGGTGGCATGAGTTATGCCCAGCCCGTGATTGCTGATTTAGATAATGATGGTGACCAGGAGATTTTACATTCCTATTATACCAATAGTGTCAACTATGTAAATATCTATCACCACGATGGCACAAATTTCACAAACTGGCCCCAGACATTTCCCGGACCCCAGACTTATACAATGCCTGTGGTCGGTGATATTAATGGGGATGGAGATTTAGAGATATTTGGCGGTGGTCATATCATCGGTGCACCAAATCTCCTGGCAAGGCATCATAATGGAACTCAGGTCAGTGGCTGGCCCGTGAATTGTGATATGCTTGAATGTTCACCAATCGTATTTGATGTTGATAATGACAACCTGCGTGAAGTCTTGGTTGCAGATAATACAAATCCTGGACATTTCTATGCCTATGAGGGAAATGGTTCTTTAGTTACTGATTGGCCCATTCCAACAACCTCAGCCGCGATTGTTAACAGTCCTTCTGTCGGTGATGTTGACCTTGATGGTGATATTGAAATTGCCCTGTTAACAAGCGATGGCACGGTCAATCTCTGGACGATTTCGGGTGTTCCATATTGTGGCTATTATACTGACTGGGGAACTTATTATCATGACCAGTGGAATACCGGATGGTTCCATCCCAAACCACCCCAGAATTTAAATGCAACCGCCGCGGTTGACCATATCAATCTTGTGTGGAATAAGAACCGCGAGCCGGATATTGCTGGATATAATATCTATCGTAGTCAGACATCGGGCGGACCTTATACAAAAATAAATACGGCACTCATAACCGATACTACATATAATGATTACAATGTCTCGCCAGGGATTACCTATTATTACTGTGCCACTGCCCAGATAAGGGCGTTTGCGGAATCGCGCCTGAGCAATGAGACCTCTGCCCAGCTGGGAATTGCGGAAATGAAAGCAGATTTTAATGCGGGAATTGAATTAAAACCGAATCCGTTTAAAAAAGAATTATTGATAAAGGGAAAAGGCATTACCGGAGTCAGGATATTTGATATTTCAGGTCGGCTCAGGGAATCGTTTGATGGTAAAGATAATATTATCTGGCACGCAGATGGCTTACAACCGGGCATATATCTCATAGAAATAAGACAAAAAGATTTAAAGAAGATAGAAAAAGTTATAAAAATACAATAGTTGATTAAAAACTCCATCCAAGGTCTGCCTTACGATTATTTTATATAAAAAACTCATTTAATAATCCTCATTATCCCCCTTTACAAAAGGGGGAAAGAGGGGGATTGAAAGTGTGATTTAATACACATCTGTTAAAAGTATTTAAAACAGCAAAAATAAGTGCATAAAATAATATTTAGCATGAAGACTAAAATTTCAAGAAAAAATGTTGAGAGGACTCTGTAAATCGGCCTGTTGACATATTCTAATTTTTAGATATAATGACTGACTGGTCAGTCATTATAAACTTTTTTATCTTAAAAGGAGTCTAAATTAGTTATTATGAAGAAAGATATGCGTGAGAAGATTATGAAATCAGCGATGGCAATCTTTGCCCGAAAGGGATTTTTTAAAACCACGGTTGATGATATTGCCCGGGCCGCGGGGGTCGCAAAGGGGACAGTTTATTTATATTTTAAGGATAAAACCGAAATATATATAAATATCATCGAAACCCACCTTAATTCCGCACTGGCAGATTTGCAAAGCGTCGATCGCGAAAATTTGACCAGCAGTGAGAAATTAAAGAAGATTGCCGGAGATTGGCTCCTCCATGCTATTGAATTTCATAAATTTTTTCCGGTTGTGTCCATGGAAAATATAAATCAGGCATTCAGAATAATGAAGGGCGTAAAAAAACGCGTTTTCCCCATCATCAATCAGATTATTTCTTCGGTAGCAGAAATAATTGAAACTGGGATTAAGAATGGTGAATTTCGTAAAATAAACCCCCGCATCGCTGCTATCAGTTTTCTTAATATCATGCGGGCACCGCTTTTATTAAGTATCTTTACTTCTGAGCAAATAGAGGTAAGTGAAGAAATTCTCAGTCTATTTTTTGAAGGTCTACAAAACCGAAAGGAGTCAAGATGAACATACTATTAATCTTGTTCATTGCCGGGCGATTCAATCCCCGCTTGGATGCAAGACAGGTCTTTATTGGACCTAATTATTCAAATTATCTCCTCTACCAGGATACCTTAAAAGAACCAAAAAGCAAATACCAATGGAGTATCCAGATAGGTGTGGCGAACATTATTCCTAAACTTGGGATTGAGTTCAGTGGTGCGATCATCCGCTATGATGCTCCACCTGAACAGGGACCTTTTGCATACAAATACACACCTTTGACATTAACCATAACCTACAATCTTTTGCCTTTCTTAAAGAGTGGCTTGTTCCAGATGCATTTAAAGACTGGCTTTGGCTGGTATCTGTGGCAGGGATTGTTTAACGACCAGGTTATTACACTACCGACCGGCGATAAAATGGATGAAAAAGACCTTGGTTTTACAGGAGGTCTTGAATTCCAGATTAAGCCATTGGATAATCTCGCATTATTTTCCCATCTGCAATATCATTATCTCACGAGCGCTAACATTTATAAATATGGCTTTTTTGATAAAGACGAAAAATTCTTTGTCAACGGCTTCGGCTTAAAATTCTTTCTACCATGATAGAAGTTGATGTTAAAAAGTTTGGAAGTTTGAAAATTGAAATTTGTTTGGGATTTAATTGTAAGGGGGTCTTATGCTACAATTTGTTCTTCTAACTCTTTTGACTGCCCAGGATACGGTCAACTTTTCATTAAACGAGGCAGTTGAATTTGCCTATAACAACAATGCAGAAATAAAACAACTCACCATTGATTTAAATAAATCTGCAGCCGACATCGGCATTGCCCGCTCGGCATTCTATCCGACAATCTCGGCAACCGGTTATTATGCCTATTTGAGCAACCTGCCCGTCTTTCAGATGGATTCCCTTGCAATTCCAATGGGGCAACATGAAAATTATAATTTCCAGGTCTCGCTCCAGCAGGTATTATTTGCCTGGGGTAAGATATATGATGCCTATCGGATTGCGGGAATCAATCGTGATATTGCAGAATTGAAATTGATAAGAAAAAAACAGGAGGTGCGTTGTTCGGTCGTTAAATCATACTACGGATTACTGGTTCTGGAGAAGATGGTGGAATTGACCAGAGAGAGTATGGAACAGTTAAAAAGGCATGAGGAGGCAGTGCGCAAGCGCTATGAGGCAGGACTTGTTTCACAATTTGACCTGCTCCGCTCCCAGGTCCAGGTTGCTAATCTCAAGCCGAAGCTGATTGAGGCTGAAAATGGTTTACGCCTTGCGCGTGAAGGTTTTAAAATGCTTCTGGGGTTGCCGCAGGATAAGGAATTCAACTTAATAGATACCCTTGAGATAACCGAATCTGATTACGACCTTGAGGTCCTCAAACAGGAGGCATTGAATAATCGTGCAGAATTGAAGAATCTGGATAAAGTTGAGAAATTGACCCAAATTGCAAAGACGCTCAAGGCCCGTTCAAACCTGCCCACGCTCGTTGCGGGTGTTAGTTATGACCGCAAAAAACCATTCAGTTTTGGCGGCAATGACTGGGGTTCAAACCTTACATTTAATGTTGGATTCCAGTGGCCCATCTTCAGTGGCTATAAAAATCTCTATGAATATAACAAATCAACCTTACAGATGAAGGAAGTGGAACTTGCCTATGAAAATCTAACAAAGGGAATTATCCTTGAGGTGAAGCAGGCATATTTCAATCTGATTGCGGCAAAGGAGGCGATTGCTGCGGCGAAAGAGAATATAAATCAGGCAGAGCAGGCACTCAATATGATGGAAACAAGGTACAAAAACGGACTTGCTACAAACCTTGAATATCTTGATTCACAACTCGCAACGATGCAGGCAAAGATAAATTATCTAAATGCCCTGAAGGATTATTTGAGTGCCCGTGCCGATTTGCTAAAGGCAGTGGGGTATGAGTAGAATCGCTTTTAATGCCCTCCCCCTTGATGGCAAATTTTCTTCTCTTTTCCTCCCCCTTGAGGGGGTTCTCCTTCGCTTTTCCTCCCCCTTGAGGGGGATTCTCCTTCTCTTTTCCTCCCCCTTGAGGGGGATTCTCCTTCTCTTTTCCTCCCCCTTGAGGGGGATTCTCCTTCTCTTTTCCTCCCCCTTGAGGGGGGAGGATTAAGGTGGGGGTGAAAGAATGAAACTAACCCCACGAAACAAAATAATATTAAAACGCCTAAGAGGCAATATGACCTTAGCAGAAAAGAGATTATGGTATAAGATACGAGATAAACAATTAGGTGTAAAATTTCGAAGACAGCAGATGATAGGACGCTATATTGTGGATTTTGTCTGTTTTGAGAAAAAATTGATTATTGAGGTTGATGGCAGTGGGCATTTTGAGAGCAAGATTGATAAAATAAGGGATAGGTGGCTTCGGTCACAAGGATACAGGGTATTAAGATTTTGGAATAACGATGTATTAAGAAATATCGATGGGGTGATGGAAGTGATAATCAGTGAATTGTCACCCTCCCCTTTATCCCCTCCCCTCAAGGGAGGGGAAGTTTCAGTAAGTCGAAGGCCCTTCAAAAAAGAGGAAATTGAAGAAGGCGAAAGCCTTCTCAAGTTTGGAGAATCGGAAAATGGAGGTAATATAGAAAAATGCAATTCTTGCGAATTATTAATAACAATATGTTTAGGAATCTTCGTACATCTATAATAAAATTTAAGGAGGTATTATTATGAAGAGATATTTAATAGCAATTATCATCATTATTGTAATCGGCGCGGTTCTAAGATTGACCCTTGTCAAAAGGCAGACAGGTGCAAAGATGGAAAAGGTGCCGCCAACGGTAGAAGTAATTTCCGTTAAAAAGTCCGATGTCCGGAAGACCTGCACCATCATCGGCACCCTTGTTGCGGATAAAACAGTCCAGATCTTTCCAGAGACAATGGGACGGGTGACAAAAATATTTGTCAAAGAAGGCTCCTATGTCCAGAAGGGAGAGAAAATAATTGGTATGCGCAATGAAACCGTGGGTTTTGATTTTGAAGAGGCGTCTGTCACCACTCCAATCAGTGGCACAATCGCCAAGATCTTAGTAGATGTTGGTTCGACTGTCGCACCCCAAATGCCAGTGGCGATGGTCGTTGATTTATCCCGAATAAAGGTGAGTTTCAATGTCCCGGAAATAGATGCCCAGTGTTTCCGTGTGAATATGCCGATAATTATAAATGTTGATGCAGTCTCAGAGAAGGTGTTTAACGGCTATATAAGCGAGATCAGTCCCATCATCGACCCGCTGACCAAGACCGTGGCGGTGAAAGGAATTATCCAGAACCCGGTCGCAGATCTAAAACCCGGGATGACCGCAAGGGTATCAATCAAGATGAGTGAGAAAAAAGGCGCGGTTGCAATTTCCAAGGATGCACTCATCGATAATTCAGTCTTTGTAGTAAATAAAGACAGCATCGCCGAAAGAAGACCGATAAAAATCGGGCTTGTTGGTGATGAACTTGTAGAAGTCATTGAAGGGCTTAATGAAAATGAACTTGTGATTGTTCTTGGTCAGCAGCGCCTTGCGGGTGGTGAAAAGGTCATTCCGATTGTGAGGGAAAGATGAAGATCACCGAAGTTTCTGTAAAAAGACCCCTAACAATTTCAATGGTCTTTTTGGGGTTGCTGGTCTTCGGCATAATATCGATAACCAAATTACCCGTTGACCTGTTCCCCAATATCACCCTCCCAATGATGGTTGTGATGACGACCTATCAGGGTGCGGGACCGCAGGAGGTTGAGACCCAGATCACCCAGCCTTTTGAGAAGATTCTTGGTACGCTCAACAATATTGAAAAGATTACCTCAACCTCTTCGGAGAACTCTTCAATGATTATGCTACAATTTACTTGGGGAACCGACCTTGATGCTGCGGCAAATGATGTGCGTGATAGACTTGGTTTGATATTACCGTATCTGCCCCAGGATGCCCAGCAACCGATGATATTTAAATTTGATGTATCACAACAGCCCGTGGTACTTTACAGCATCAAAGGGGATATTGATCCGCTGGAACTTGACCGGATTGGTGATGATATTGCGGATAGACTCCAAAGGGTCGGTGGGGTTGCTGCTTCCTTTGTTGAAAGTGGAGTTCTGACCGAGGTCCAGATTCAATTTGATTATGAGAAACTCATCAGTCTGGGGATCAGCCCGGAACAGGTGATGAATATCCTGCGTGCCCAGAATATAAATTTTCCTTTGGGCAAGGTGGAATCCGGTACAAAGGTATATACCCTGCGGGTGATTGGTGAGTATAAAAATATTGATGAAATCCGAAAGACCGTGATCGGCAACAAGAACGGAATTCCGATTTTACTGGAACAGGTTGCAGATGTGAAACTTGGTCCATCTGAGAGAACTTCAATCACCCGGACGAATCGGGTCAATTCAATATATGGTTTTATTCAGAAGAGAACGAATGCCAATACCGTAAAGGTCTGTAATGATGTGGTAAAAGAGATTGAAAACATTAAGAAGGAATTACCCTCGGGTGTCAGTATTGATGTATTTTTCAATCAGGCAGATTTTATAAATCGTTCTATTCGTAGCACTGCGGATACACTGATAATCGGTGCGATACTTGCGGTTTTAATTCTCTTTTTGTTCCTCGGAAATCTGAGGGCAGCCCTCATAATTGGTATCACACTTCCTATTACAGTATTCTTTGCGGTCTTTATGATGTTTATCTTCAATATGACGATCAATATGGTCTCGCTCGGTGGTCTGACGATTGCGATCGGCATGGTCGTCGACTGTGCAATCGTTGTGTTTGAGGCAATCTATCGGCACCGACAGGAAAAGGGTGAAGAACCTGATCTGGCATCGGTTCTGGGCACACAGGAAGTTGGTATGGCAATCACCGCCTCAACCTTGACCACGATCGCGGTTTTCTTACCATTGCTTCTGGTGCGGGGATTTGCGTCAATATTTTTCAGTCAGATCGCCTGGACTGTGACCTTTGCCCTTGCCTCGTCATTGCTTGTGGCAGTAACGATTGTGCCGATGTTGATGGCAAAGTTGATACATATTAAAACAGAACTCAGTGGTATTGAAAGAACAGTCCAGAAATTTTACAAGAGGATAGAAGATTTCTATCTAAGAATAATCCGTTGGGCATTGAATCATCGCAAGAGGATAATCTTTGGTACCGGTGGGCTCTTTGTATTGAGTTTAGGTCTTTTATTCTTTATCGGCGCTGAACTCACACCATCCCCGGACCGGGGGCAGATCCAGATTGAAGCCGAGATGCCTGTAGGCACAAATCTTGCAACTACTGATTCAGCAATAATCAAATTAGAAGAGATACTGCTGAAAGAAATACCGGAGATGAAAAATGTTTTTATCACGATTGGCTCAGGCACCGGTCTTTCCGCGCTCTTTGGTGGCGGAGCAGGTCCAAATGCGGCAACAATCTGGATCGGGCTTGTAGATAGAGAAAAGCGCAACCGTTCGGTAAAAGATATTCAGAAAGCGCTCCGGCCTAAATTGAATTCCATCCCCGGTCTTGTCGTCCGCTTCACCTCCCAGGAGTCTTTCTTATTTGGCACTGGCAAACCGATTGAAATAAAGATAATCGGCTATGACCTTGATAAGGCAAAAAGAATCAATGACGAGTTGATTGAAAAATTAAGAAAAGTAAAAGGTCTTGTTGATATTGAATCGGATTTGAGTGAGGGTAAGCCTGAGATTCAGTTCATCGTTGATAGATACAAGGCAATGCAATTTGGTCTTACCCCTTATCAGATTGGTCTTGCCTTGAGGAGTCAGATTGAAGGGATGGTTGCGACCCAGTATCGTATTGAGGGAAGGGAATATGATATAAGGATTACGCTCAAAAAGGGATATAAAGATACACCGGAGAAGATTAAGGCACTGAATATTGCAACACCGGTCGGGGTTGTGCCTTTGAGAAACTTTCTCATTGATACGGTTACCGTCGGACCGGAGAAGATTGAGCATGAAAACACATTCCGGGTGGTCAAAATCACCGGCAATGTAGAAGGCAGGGATCAGAATAGTGTAGCACGTGATGTGCAAAAGATATTAAAAGAATACCCTCTGCCTCCGGGATTTAAATTTGAAATGGGTGGTGGATTTAGAGAGATGCAGACAACATTCAGGGATATCGGTTTTGTAATCCTTATTGCGATATTCCTTGTCTATATTATAATGGTCGGGCAGTTTGAATCTTTCCGGGAGCCATTTATTATTATGTTCACAGTCCCCCTGGCAATCATCGGTGTATTATGGATGCTTTTCTTCACCAATACGACCGTCAATATGCAGAGTTTAATGGGCTTGTTATTGCTTGCCGGTGTTGTGGTAAACAATGCCATTGTCTATGTGGATTATACAAATCAATTGCGGCGAAAACATGGGATGCCTCTTGTTGATGCATTGATTGAGGCAGGCAGGGTGCGTCTCAGACCGATTCTGATGACGGCACTTACTACAATCTTCGGTTTAATTCCGATGGCACTCGGTATTGGTGCGGGGAGTGAAATTCGTGCACCAATGGCACGTTCGGTTATTGGCGGCTTGCTCTTTGCCACATTCTTGACTCTGGTCTTCATTCCCACGATCTATCTGGTGATTGAAAAAAGAACAAAGAGTGAAAAAGGGGTGTAGTATGAGAAGAACATTAATCATTTTAGTAATGCTATTATTTCTCTTCCCTTTTTGTAAGGGAAAAGAGAAAAAGGTTACTGAAGTGGTAGTTTCTGTTAAAACCGCAGTGGTAAAAGATACAACAATACCTGTGGTCGTTGATGTGGTAGGTAAGATAATGCCGAAAAATGCCGTGAGCGTCTTTGCTCAAATTTCAGGTAAGGTAGAAAAGATTCTTGTCCGTGAAGGTGATACAGTATTTTTAAATCAGACATTGGCAACTGTTATCCAGGAAGTGCCTGGTAGTGAGTTTAAGCCATATTCTGTAAAATCGCCAATAAGAGGTATTGTATTGAAGTCTTTAATTGATATTGGCAAGACGATAAATCCCCAGACGCCATTGTTTGAAGTCGGCGATATCGGTTGTCTTAATTTCAAGGGGCAGGTATTCGGTGAAGAGCGTTTTTCAGTAAAACCAAAACAGAGGATTGCGATTACTGATGGAAAAAAAGATACGGTTGCCGTGGTTCAAATAAACCTTGTTGCCCCCCAGGTTGACCCGGCCACCGGTGGTGTCACAATAGAAAGTCAGGTCTGTCGTCTTGCCACTCCCAAAAACAATTTGCTTATCGGTCAGACCCTGAATGGGCATATCATTGTCGCAACACGCACTGGTATGGTGATTCCTCGAAAAGCGGTTGTAAACTTAAGCGAAAAAGGCACGGGTGTATATAAGTTAGAAGATGATAAGGCAGTCTTTACACCAATCCAGATAATATCCCGTTCTGAGGAATACTATTTAGTCAGTGGTTTAAAAGAAAATGAAATAATCATCAGTGAAGGTGCAGACCGAATAACTGATGGGCAAAAAGTCAATGTAATTAAGGAATGATATGAATGTGATTCGCTTTTTTATCCAGAGGTATGTGGGAACCCTTTTAATAACCGGGGTCTTAATAATTATTGGTTTTATCAGTTTCTTTTCCCTGCCGGTTTCCTATTATCCAGAATTTTCGGTTCCAGCCGCAATAATCATTACTGCCTATCCTGGTGCGAGTCCAGAAGTTGTTGAGAATGAACTGACCAAACCAATTGAAGAAGCGATTTCAACTATCTCCGGCATTGAGCAGATCAACTCCACGAGCCGAGAAGGTTTTTCACAGATCATTGTAAATTATGCGTTCGGTGTGAATATAGAAAAAAAACAGCGTGAACTCCAGGAAAAGATTGACCTCATAAAAGGACAATTGCCCAGGAATGCCACAACTCCTTCAATCACGACGATAAGTAACATTCTTCCACCACCGGTTGAACTTTCTATTACATCTGAAACCAGGGACCTTGCCGATTTGAAAAGATTTGTAGAAAAAAGGATTGCGCCGGCAATTGCTCGTCTGCCCGGTGTCGCAAATGCCAAGGTCACCGGCGGAATAGATGAAGTGATTCGTGTTGAAATTGACCCACTCCGTTTATACGAAACCGGTATCGGCTTAAATCAGATTGCCCTCGCCTTAAGCAGTGGTAACATTGATTTTCCAATCGGTGAAATAAAGAGTGGTCAGCATGTATTTTCATTACGTCTGAAAGGAAGTTATCAATCCATAGAAGATATCAAGAATGAATACATCACGGTTGCCGGCGGCAGGACGATCAGGATTGGTGATATTGCAAAGGTTTATAGTATTGAAAAATTGCAGACGCGTTTTGCTCGTTTGAATCTAAATAATGCGGTAGGAATCCTGGTGCGCAAACCGAGCAATGGCAATTCAGTCCAGGTTGCGCAGGGAGTGAAAAAATGGCTCAAAGAAAATAAAGATAAATTGCCTTCGGATATAAAGATTCAGGTCATCAAAGACGAATCCAATGTAATTCTTAATGCCCTTAAAGATGTGGTCATTTCGGGCATTTTAGGTGCATTGCTGGCATCGCTCGTGATACTTTTATTTTTAGGCAGGATTAGAAACACCCTCGTCATTGTGATATCAATCCCGATTACTATCATAATCACCTTTATCTTTATGAAGGTCTTCAATCTTTCGCTCAATACGATCTCTATTGGTGGATTATCCCTTGCTACTGGTTTGATTGTAGATGCCTCAATCGTGGTGATGGAGAATATCTTCCGGCATTTGCGGGATAAAGATTTTTCCGGTTCAAAATTAGAAATGGTTGTGGAATCAACACGGGAAGTAGGTCTGGCAATAAGCGCCGGTGTCATTACGACGATAGTCGTATTTTTACCCCTTGCTTTTACCCAGGGATTTGCCAAGGTTTTGCTCGGCGAACTTGCCCTGACCGTTGTATTCTCATTGAGCATTTCAATCATCATTGCAGTAACAATTGTCCCGATATTGAGTTATTTCTTATTGAAACCCGAACCGCCAAAATTTCAGTTTAACCGCTGGTTTTTGAATCTGGAAACGATGATGAGAAATGGATATAAAAATCTTCTGGAAAAGGTTTTAAGACACCGTTTGATTACGGTTTTCATATTTGTCTTTTTACTGGTCATTGGCTTTATTCTTGCCAGTTTTGTGAAGACCGGTCTGATTGCCGCCACTGATGAAGGTGAGTTTCAGATCGTCCTTGAATATCCCCGTGGAACTTCATTAGAACATTGTAACAATGAAGTAATGAAATTAGAGAAGGCATTGTTGAATTTGAATGGTGTAGCAAAGGTCTCTTCCATCGTTGGAGAAGACCCATTCTTCGGTACGCCCCAACCGTATAGTGCTACAATAAATGTCTATACCGAAAAGAAAAGGCCGGTGCGTGAAGTTATGGCGGATGCCAAAAAAATTCTTGAATCATTTACCGAACCAACATTTGTTGTGCGGGTGATTGATGCTACGGTCGGCGTGAGGCGCGAGGATATTGATATAAATATCTTCGGTGATAACCTTGATACCCTGCGTGAACTTGGTAGCCGTCTTGCTTCTGCATTGCGAAGCGAGAAAAACTTTTTATATATAAAGAGTAATCTGGCTCGGGGTTTGCCCGCATTCGTATTTATTCCGGACCGAATGAGACTTTCTGCTACAGGGATTTCAGCATTTGCCCTTGCCCAGACATTGCGGATTGCCAAATCCGGTGAGGTCGTTACCACCTATCGCAAGGATGATAAGGATATTGATGTGGAACTTGTTATTGCTAATGCGGAAAAATTCACCCTCCGTGACATTGCCAACCTGCCGGTTGCGACACCCCTGGCAGGGGTTGTGCCGCTCAAAAGTCTGGGCGTGCTTCAGGAAGGTGAATCACCATCCGAGATTGTGCGGATAAATCAAAGACGTTCGGTAAACATTACCGGTAGTTTTGCACCGGGCACGAATGCCCGTGAGAATCGTAAAATTGTTGAATGGATAATAAATGAATTCAAACTGCCTGATGGATACAATATTGAACAGCGAGGGGCAAATCGGGCGATTGCCGAGAGTTTCAAGACACTTGGTATTGCCCTTATCATTGCAATAATTCTGGTGTATATGGTGATGGGTGTCCAATTCAATAGCCTGACCTTGCCCTTTGTAATAATCCTCTCTGTGCCATTTTCCATAACCGGATTTTTTGCTGGACTCGTGCTCACGGGCAATGAATTAAATCTGTCTTCTTTCTTATCGGCAATCATTCTTTCTGGAATCGTAACGGATAATGCGATACTCTTGCTTGATTATGTTGTATCACGAAGAGAAAAGAATGTAGAAAGAAACAAGGCGATAATTGAGGCAGGTGAAAAGCGATTCCGTCCAGTGATGATGACCTCATTGACCACAATCTTCGGCTCTCTGTTCCTTGCCTTAAATATCGGTGGTGGTGGCGAATCATTAAAGGCACTGGCAAGTGCATTCATTGGCGGTATGACCTTCAGTATCTTTGTATCACTCATTCTCATTCCGGTTGTTTACACAATAATTGATGATATCCTGTGTCGTGTCTCTAAGACCTGTATGCCTGAAAGAGTGAAGGATTGAATAAATTATATCCAGCTTCCCTTTCTCCTCCCCCTGATGGCAGACCCCTTTTCTTTTTCCTCCCCCTTGAGGGAGGAGGACTAAGGTAGGGGTGAAAGAAGAAAAATTTTCTTATATTTAATTTGTCATAATGAAATAACATGGACAACACAAATAAAAAATTCCGAAAACTCACCAGAGCCGAAGAATGGGTAATCATTCATAAAGGGACAGAGCCGCCATTCAGCGGTGAATACAATGATTTTTTTCAAAAGGGCACTTATCATTGCAAAAGATGTAATGCACCGCTTTATCGCTCTGAGGCAAAATTCAAATCCGGGTGCGGCTGGCCCAGTTTTGATGAAGAGATAAAGGGTGCGGTGAAAAGAGTTCCAGACCCTGATGGTATCAGGATTGAGATACAGTGTGCAAACTGCGGTGCCCATTTAGGCCATGTCTTTGAAGGCGAAGGCTTCACCGAAAAGAATGTCCGCCATTGTGTAAACTCAATTTCTCTGATTTTCGTGCCGGATTAAAATTAGGTAATTTTACAATGTAGGGCAAACCTTTAGGTTTGCGTTTCTCTTTTGGCTCCTCTAATGTATACCTCCCCAGGAATGGCTATTGTGATCATAGACACTTTTTGGATATAGTATATCACATTTTAATTATCTGGATAAGATATTCTATTTTTATTAAACAACCCGATTTCTAAACTGAGTTCTCTCCATATTTTTATATCTTATGAAGGAACGATAAAACCCATGGGCAAGATTTGAAAGGGTCATCAATAATTTAGCGTTGGGATTTTTGTAGGGCAAGGCTTTAGCCTTGCTTAAATAAAAAAGCCAACCTGAAGTCCTTGGGTGGTAACCGGTAAAATGGTAGGCGCAGGCTTTAGCCTGCGGATAAATCTTTTTACATCCCAGAATATCTCGCACCCTGAAGGGCGCGGCTACCCCTAATAATCCAGCGCATAAAAATAATTTGACAAAAAGTAGAGAAGGCTCAGACCCTTTCCACCTTGACTTTTTATTAAATTATATATACAATTTTGTATGTTAATTCTTATAATTATTTTACTTTGGTTGCTACTATGTCTTGTTGTTGCTAATGCATGGAAAAATGTGGGTCTTTCGTATTCAAAAGGCTTTTGGAACAGCGTCCTCTTTAGTCCCATAGTTGGAATATTATTAGGCATATTATTTGTTTGTGGTCGCCAAACGATTGCGGGTGATATAAACACTCCTGAAAAGAAAGTCAAAGAAAAAGAAGATTTACCTCAACAGACTTCAAATATAAAATTTTGCCCATACTGTGGTACAAAAACCAATAAAAAAATCTGCAATATGTGCAACAAGGACTTGAGCAATGTGGAGAAGAAATCAGATTTTACTTGTAGTAATTGTAAAAAAGATGTTCCAGGAGATGCGATATATTGCTGGAATTGTGGCGAAAAATTAGAATGAGAGAAGTTTATGAATATAGCCTCTGAAAAATTGTATTTGCGAATAAGACCTATTTTCAAATAGACGAGTGTTGTGAGAATACGACAAACTTCGTGAATTTAACATTCTAATTTGCCATATCACCAAAAATGTAGAAAACTTGTTACACTATCATAGATGGATCGGCAAGGACTCGAGGACGAAAGGAGATAGAAAATGAAAAATAAGAAACAATCAAAAGCAGTTAGAAAGGCTTGGGAAAAACACAACCAAAAATGGCACATAGCAGAAAAAATTTGAGGATATTAAAAGAAGAAGCCTCCTAAAAGCGGGCTTAGAACTCTTACGAAAATGGGTTTTAAAGTCAGAGGATATCAGCAATTTGTTTAGATTTTACAATTTAGCCTGAACAGGAGACTCTTAATTCAATGATAAAATTTTTCAATGCCTCTACAGATAAAATAACCCCGCTTCGTAGGTGGGTAGAATACAGCAGAGAGGCGCGGTTAGCACCACGCCTCTCTGGTCTTGGGTTTAAAGTTTTTCCTGGGATTTACCTTACCACGATCTTGCCGTTTGCCTTCAAGTCCGGACCGAGGAGCTGGTAGAAGTAAACACCCGGTTTTACCCGATGGTTATTATTGTCAAAAAGATTCCATTCGACAGTCTGAATACCACCCTGACCGATTCCTTCAAATCGCTGAATCTCGCGACCCAAGGCGTCATATAGCAAAAGTTTCCATTTACCATCTTTACTAACATTAAACTGGAATGTTGTACCATTGACGCAAGGATTGGGAATGGAGGAAATTGTTGATATTCCAGTTGCCTTATTCGTTTCTTCAACTCCTGTCAAGTCCGTTACTTTGATAAATGCTGCCTGATACACTTCGCGTGTGGAATTATTCTGTATCCAGGTTACAATGTTGCAGCGATTGACATTCCAGCCTGATTGGATTGTGAAATTTTGCGAGACTGTTACTGAATCACCCGCTGGAATTGTCACTTGTTGGCCGATTTGGTTTGGGACATAATCGCGTGCAACATGATTATGCCACTGGTCACCGTATGGAGTAACATAATAGAGGCTATCTTCAGTAATAACAAAATAGACATAGGCAGTAACTGAGGCAGTTGAATCATTACGGAATCGGGCATAGATTGTGCCAGAACCAGAGCCATAAGTCCCCCACATTGAGATACGCATCGGTGCAGGTTGATTCATCCGTGTAACAATGTATGATTGCCAGGAGCTATAACTGCTTCCTCTTGGTGTGCCATCAAGGATAAGATTGGGCGTATACCAGTTTGAACTTGGGTAGTATTGCATCCGGGCATATGCTTCAGGACAGTACAGCGGATAACTGCTGGAAAGATGCATCTCAATCGCAGCAATGCGCGTGGAATATTGAACACAGATATTGTCCAGCGTACTGCTGGCTGCAGGACAGGATGGTCAGCCCTCTTGATAGAACTCTTCACACAAAACCACCCGCTGGGCAGAAAAACCGAGCAGTGAAATGCCCAGCAGTAATAATAAGTATTTTGACATAAAACCCCCTTTCACTAAAATTTTACTTATTTTTTAGCTTATGTCAAGAACTAATTATTTCCTTTAAGTAGAATTACTTTCTCAATTTTAGTGAACTCACCAGAATCAAGTTGCACAAAGTAGATACCCGCAGGCACCTTGCGACCCATCTTATCGTCACCCGACCAGGCGATACTGGATTCATGATTCAGGATACAGGATTCAAGATTAAATGACTTAACAACGCGACCCGAAATATCATAGATCCTCAAAGAAATTTCGGATTTCGGATTGCGGATTGCGGATTTGTTTGGAATTCGGGATTTGGTGCTTGGGATTTGGAATTTAACTACGCAGTAGTTCCTGAATGGATTCGGTGTGATCTGCAAGGAGATACTCTTCCCAATCTCCTCAAATTCTTCCGCGCCAACTTGTATATTCCATCGATACATTCCTGTGCCATTTGTCCCGCAGAACAACCAGTTATTTGGGTAAATTCCTAAAGAAGTTGTATTTGTATTTAATAGCCCAGTATTCATCAATGTCCAGCCACCACCGCCAGTAGTGCTCTTGTAGATACCATTACTCGTTGCGGCATATATTTCATTTTCATTTGAAGGATTTATCAAGACTGCCTGGACATTTGCTGATAGACCGGTACTTGTCCAGCTTGCACCAGCATTCGTTGATTTGTAAACACCAGAAGAAGTCCCTGCATAAACGGTGTTTGCCTTGGTTGAGCCAATTTTTATATCATAAACTGTCCCACTTAGTCCTGTATTGGAGAGAGTCCAGGTAATACCGCCGTTGGTAGTCTTGAAGAGATAACCATTATAGCCACCGGCATAAACAACATTGGAATTACTCCGGTCTATAGCAAGTGCATAGCACATACAATAATCAGTTGTTAGCGTATCCCTTTCCCAGGTTGTGCCACCATCAGTAGATTTTGAGACTACCATTACATAAGTTGAACCGTTGTATATGTATCCGCCGGTATAAAGGACTGAGCTATTATTCGGATCGATTGCCATTGCACCACCATCGACATAAAATGCATCTAACGCATTTGACCAGACGGACCCGCCGTCTGTGCTCTTGTAGAGCTCGGCGTTCCCTCAACCACTTCCTTCTAAGGCATATATGATATTAGGATTGTTATAAGCAACCGCAAATTCGCAAATATTGCCACAACCAACCGGCGTAGGTAATTGAATCCAGTCGCTTCCCGAATTCGTGGTTTTGAATACACCAACTTCAGCAAAGGAAGTATAGATTGTTGAAGGTGAAGAAGGCGCGTTGGCAAAAGAGAGGATTGAACCCATATTCAAATTGTTATTGATACTTACCCAGGAAGACCCGCCGGTTGTTGTCTTAAACATACCTTTGTTATTTCCAGCATATACATTAGAAGCATTCTGTGCACTTGCGGCAAGGCCATAGAAGGAAGTTCCACTCAAACCTGAACTTACCGATGTCCAGGACACTCCGGCATTTGTCGTTTTGTAAACCTCACCATAACAACCAGAGTAAGCGATATCAGGTGATGCTATGCTCGTTGCCATACTGTAGTTGTAGTAATTGCTGGAAACCTTTGTCCAGGAATTTCCGCCATCAGTAGAACGCATAATACCTTTTAAATAAGTACCAGCATAGACTATGTTAGAATTCGTTGGATGAACAGCCATAGAGTAAATATAATAAGCGTTCTGAAATACTGTATCAGTAGACACATCTATCCAGTTAGTGCCTCCATTTGTGGATTTGTAAATTCTGGGTATGTAAGATGTGGTATAAGAATAGCCACCAACATAAATCGTATTGGGATTCGTACGGTCAATTGCGAGACAATATCCATAGTTTGAAGAGCCTGAGGTGTCGATTACTGTGGTTGTCCAGTTTACACCTGAATCCGTGCTTTTGAAGAATGCAAGCCCCCATTTTGTTCCAGTATAGCTCATACCCGAGGCGCAAATAGTTGTAGGTGCTGTTGGATGGACCGCTATGCCATAGATATATTTATTGCTCATAGTAGTTGATAACCAATTGACACCACCATCAGTTGAACGATATATTACATGTCCGCTTCCCGCATATAGTTTGTTATCATTCGTTGGGTCGATTGCCATACAATAAGCCTGATTTGGAATTACACCCATTGTGGTCCAGGTTGAACCACCATTAGTGGATTTTGCAACTACAGTGGGATTGGCATAAGATGCGGCATAGACAATATTGTCATTGGTTTGTGATACAACCACCGAGCGGACATAGCCACCATAAGGACCTATTGCCTGCCACTGGGCAAATGATGCAGTGGCGACAATTAAAACAATCCAGATAAGTTTCTTACTGCCCATAAAACCCCCTTTTTAGACTCAAGTCCCATTATAAAAGATTTTCAGGAAGGGAGCATAAATACTCCCTTCCTGATTTCTAACTATTCTATCTTTATTACCTTCTCAATATATTTTTGACCATCCGTTTCCAACCGCACGAAATAAATACCTGCGGGCACCTTGCGGCCGATTTCATCGTCACCAGACCACACGATTTTATTAAATTGGTAACTGGTTAAATGGTTAAATGATTTTATCAACCGTCCTGTTGCATCAAAAATCTTGAGTGAAATTTCGGATTTCGGATTTCGAATTTCGAATTTAACCACGCAGTTATTCTGGAATGGATTCGGTATTACCTGGAAAGATATCTTTTGGAGCCCTTCTTGCTTATTCTCTTCAACAGGCACCTGGAATATTCCGAAGAAATGGAGGATGGAATCGAGCAATGCCCTTCGGGTTGAAACCCCACTTCCATCAACCAGAGAACCAAGTTCAAAAGAAGCCCCGACAGTTCGGTATGTCCCGGCATCACGCGCTACCGCACAATCATAACCTTGGTCGACATCTCTAAAGATCAAAAATGCTCCGGTACCACTGGGGCTGATATGGTCCATATAGGAATTCTCACCACCATAACCGAAGTACATCTGATTGGTGAAAGTTCCTGGTTGCCCTTGAATTGGACCTAAATCGTCCGTACCATCTTCAGTTGCGTTTATGCCAAATAATGGACAGAAGTTATATCCGCCCGTTAATGGGTCATAATACCAAACATCTCCACCTTCAAGATAGAGTCTGCCACCGCTATTGACATAGTTGACGAGTGCTGTTGCCTCAGGGCTTGATGCACCGATAATATAATTATTAGGATAGATACCCACACAGACCAGAATTGCGCGATAGAAGCTGAGTTCAGTAGTCGGGAGGGTAGTTGAATATAAGCCAGCGTAGCCAAGGGATGTTAATAAATTGTGGATTGTCTGTCCGGAACCGGGGGTTGGATCTGGATTCCAGACCAGATAATCATATGTGCCAACCACCAAGTTGAAGAAAAATGTATCAACAAAAGAACCTTGAGTTGCTATCAAACGAAATTGAGCAATATGGCCTTGAGGTGTCGAGGGACTCACTTGCACAACATAAGGATCCGAAATATTCTCCTTGGTGCTATCAATAAGTATTGTTCCAAAATAACCCGAGTTATCCGTAACAGTGATATAAGGACTGCTCGTGGAGAGTGTAGAATTCAGATTGGTAAAATTAGCACCGCCAATATTTTTTAATAATGCAGTGATATTTGCGATTTCACCTGGATCTAACCGGCCATTGTTATTGCCACCCGAGTCGTAAACTTTTGCTTTGATGAAGGTGAGATAAAGCTGGGTTCCGTTATAATTTAGTTTGATGTCGTCGGCGAAGACCTTCGCCAATTGTGAAGCCCCTCAACAAGTGTGGGCAGTTGTATCATAGAGCGCAATTTCTACCTTTTTCACATTTGCTGGATTGACGCCGGGAAGATTTCCAAGTTCAGTCTGGAGATTGAATGAATAATTATGCCAGAGTGAATCGCTAACTGTTATTAGATGGATTGTTGAAGTGTTTTGCCAGGGACAAGGTGCTGTGAACTGGCAAATTCTGGTTTCTCCAAGAAGTGCGCCCGTGGCATTACGGTAAACTATTCTTATTGCTGCGGCAGCGTAAGTCAGAGTATCTGCATTATTATCATATGCATATAACTTTGCCTTTGTAGAAAAAGTAAATTCACTCGGTGTCGTAATATCAATAGTCTGAGAAAGTGTTGCAAACCCATTGCCTGAGCCTTTTTCCACCCGCACTTCATAATCCGGGTCCGGTTCATAGGTTATTGCACGGTCAATGTAGATATATGAGCCGCTCTGGGTTGAAGTCCAACCGGTGTTAAGCGCTTCTTCAAAATCACCATTAACCAACCAATTACCAGCGCTAACCAAACCTATCATTAAAAAAATGGGAATCAACATTTTCATAATATCCCCTTTGCTCATAATCAATTTTCCAATAGAGTCTTTCGTATTTAACCTTCTTCTACTCAATTACACATTTACCAGAAAAAATTATTTTTTTATCTACAAAACGGTAAAAATAAACACCGGGTTTAACTTTATACCCTTGGTTGTTTTTTAAATTCCATTTAACCGATTTGGCATTACCTGAAATATTCTTTATCTCCCTTCCGGTACAGTCATATATTGAAATTTTGTAGTCGGTTGGATATGGAAAATAGAAGTGCAGGGCATCGGTGCGCGGACAGGGGTTGGGGAAAACCTGTAGACTTAATTTTTCACACTTCTTGCCTGGATTTTCTTCAATACCGAGTTCAAGTAGATTAACTATCGCACCCTGCCAGATTTCTTTTGTGGAATCCGGTAACATCACATCGTTTTGAATCCAGGTTTTGATCTTACAATGCGATTTATTCCAGTTGGGATGGGTGGTAAAAGGCATGGTTACCGTTATTGAATCGCCAGGGGGAATTGAAACAAGCACGCCATTATGGTCCGGAATATAATCCCTGGGCACATTACTATGCCATAATGCTCCATTGGGTGCTGGATAAAATAGGCTATCTTCAGTTATGACAAAAATCACCCGGCCATTGATTGTTGCGGTTGAATCATTCTTAAATGTCGCATAAATAGTTCCAGAATTACTTCCGGGCGAATATTCACCATCGAGATAAATTGTAACCGGTGCTGGTTGGCTCAAGCGATTAATAATCACAGATTCCCATTGAGAATAATCCATTCCTCCATGTTGATTCCCATCATACCAGAGCCAAGGATGCATATACATGCCGTAAAATGGGGGCAAATAATAGCGGATTCTATTGTATGCTTCTTGAAGGAAGAATGAATCAGCTGGGTTATCATGGACATCAATAGCGGCAATCCGACCTGGATAGTTTAATACTATCTGCGCAAGCGTACCGCTTGCCGCCGCACAGGAACTTCAGGTCTCGTCACCGATCATCTCTGCCACCACGACCCGAGGGGCGGCATAAATTAGATTTAATAATGTTCCCCAAAATATCATCAGGGCTATTGCCTTTTTAAATTTCAACTTAACCTCCTTTTTTAGTGAGAAATTATATCCATCTATCTACATTTGTCAAGTCAAAAAAACACCCTCTTCTTCTAATTTCAAGAAAAATTTCCACACTTTTAAGTATATCACCAAAACACCAAAAAGGTTTCAAGAAAGTATCTTATTTTTTTCCGATTAGCCTTCCGGAGTGTTAAATATGGCAACGAGCGACTGGACAATTTCATACGGATTAAACTTTTTTGCCCGGGCAATTCCTTTCTTGCTCAGCAGGGCATGAAAATCCTTGTCTTCCAACAGCCGGATTATATCATCTGCGAATCCTTCATAATCGTCAGGGGCACGCATAATTCCTCCTTCACCGATTACTTCTGGCAATGAGGCAGCATTGGAAGCCAGAACCGGAACCCCAGATTGCATCGCCTCCAGCGGAGGTAACCCAAAACCTTCGTAAAAAGAAGGAAACAAAAATACTTTTGCCATATTGTATAGGTAAGGCAGGTACTCATCACCCACATGATTACGATATATCACATTTTCGCGCGCAGCTATCTGCTCAATGATTTGTTTGAAACCAAATCCCGGTCGACCCACTAACAATGTTTTTATATTGAAATTTCTTGCTTTTATTATATCCGCAATCCTTAGAATTCCCGAAATGTTCTTTCGGTTTTCAATTATCCCAACATAAAGAATGAACTCCTCGGGGATGGCTAACACCGTGGCTAAATACCCTCGCATTTCCTTGCTGATTTTTCGAGGCTTAAAAATTTCCGCCGCAAATTCATAGATCACCGAAATTTTATGGGGAGGCAGATGATAATTTTTCACTAACTCTTTCTTGGAAAATTCCGAAACCGTAATAATGCGTGAACAGGCAGGTAAAACACATTTAAGGAAAAAATCCAGATAATTGCGATAGACAGGCGGTTTAAACGCAGCGGCGGCACGGTGGGCAACATCATGAATGGTGACAATGCTTTTCCAACCATTGCGATGGTAAAAATTAATAGGGGCGAGATGGTTCGGTGAAAAAAGTACTTCAATCTCACACCGTTTTAAATAGTAAGGCAAAATCAGGTTAAGCCAGAAGGGGGCATAAATTTTTGAAGGGAGATATTTTCCGGTGGCGATCGATTTGTAAAATTCTCCTTCGGGAAATGGTTTTCTATAGGAAAATAAGAAATATCTATTTTTATTATCAACGCGCGGCAAATATTTCAAAATCCCCAGCAAATACCGTCCTATCCCGGTGATCCCCTTTTCTAAAACGCTGGCGTCAATGCCGATATTCATTTTTAAAAATACTCAGCCTTCCCAAATTTTTTCTTTAAAAAGTCAAAAAATGCCCTCTGGACAGCCCCCAGATTGTTCAATTCGCCTTTTATTAGCCAAATGATAGACTTCCCAAGGAGGGTCACCATAAGATAAGCCGCGCTGAGGAAAAACATATTGCCCAGAAACTTCCTTGCGAAATATAGCCGATTCCGAGTTGTATAATAAAGAGGCAAAACTGCACTCTTCTTTTTGCTCGTCATATTTACTTTGTGAAATATTCTACTCTCCGGAACATACAATATTTTATAACCATGGTGTACAACCCTGTAGCAAAAATCGCTATCCTCGAGATATAAAAAATAGTTTTCATCAAAAAGACCAACTTTCTTCAACATTTCAGTCCTTATCAACATACAGCAGCCCGAGGCAAAAGTGACGGTCCGCGGCAGAGAAAATTTAGCTTCACCCCTCCCTTCTCCATAAGAAAATCCTGAAGCACGTAATTTACTAATATAGCCTCCCGCACTCCAAATTTTAGCGGGTGCGGAGTAATAATTGATTTTCGGTGTAGCAATGCCAATCTCCGGATCGGCGACCATATGACTGATAAGAATTTCTAAGAATTCCGGGTCTACAACCGTATCATTGTTTAATAAAAGAATAAATGGAGAATCGTTTTTCAACGCCGTTGCGATGCCTTTGTTAACACCCCCGGCAAAACCTAAGTTGGTTTCATTTCTTATTATTTTTACGCACCGGCCGCATCGCTCCTCCAGCAAGTTCACATCTTCTGGCTGAGAACCATTATCCACAACGATCAAATCAAAGTCCACATAACTACACCTCTGCAAAGATTCAATGCATGTAATGGTATCAAGGGCGCTGTTCCAGTTGACGATCACGATCGAAACCTGCTTAGGATTTTTGGGGTCTTTACAATTTGACTGCCTTGGCATAAACGGCTTCCAGCTTGCTGGTGACTTTCTGCCAAGTATATTCACTCTCTACTAAATTCCGCGCATTTAAACTTAGTTTTTGCCAAAATGATTCGTCCCTGAGCAATTTCACCACGCAATCGGCAAAATCTTCCGGGGTATTGGCAAGCAGGATATCTTTGTTCGGAGTAACCTTTATGGCATTTGTTGCCAGTTTTGTAGCGACTACCGGGGTTCCTACAGCCATCGCTTCAAGAATTTTATTTTGAATACCTGAGCCAGAAAGCATCGGGGCTACAGCCACCGCCGCACTACCGATGTGCTCCGCAATATTTTTGACATATCCAGTGATTAATACATCTTTGTCATGGGTAGTCAAGCGAAGAATAGCCGGTGCAGGATTAACTCCTACAATCTTGAAACGAACTTCGGGAATTAACTTTTTTATTTTTGGATAAATATTATAATAAAAAAATAACACCGCATCGACATTGGGAAAATAATTCATATTCCCGGAAAATATTATTGTGTGCGGCTCATGAAATTTCCGGGGATAATAAGGAAAACGATCCAAATCCACACCATTGGGGATCACCTCCAGCCAATCATCATTTAAGGACAGAATTTTACTGTCAAAGGGCGAGGTAATTATTGCCTTTGCAAAACAGTATTTTAGCCGGTTTTCATATTTCTTAGTCTTGTACCATTCGTAAAAAAAGAAGATTTTTAACCAGTAGTCTTCCCGTAACAAGCGTTTATACATATTCAGGGATAAAGCATCGACAAAGTCTAAAATGACCGGAATACCAAGTTGCGATTTGAATGAGAACACATAAGGCGCCATTCGGATGAGCTGGATGTGAATGATATCAAAATGGTTTGTGGAAAGAACATCGGCTATTTTGGTTCTCATATCCTCCGATTGGTAATATGCACATTGCAGCGGTAAACAGCTAAAAATGCTTTTGATAATATTCTTGATTGCCTCTATTTTTCTATGTTTTATGATGATTACCTTTTCACACATCTGTTTCAATACTTCAAAACTTTCTTCTTCTACCGGGTCTTCCGAAAAGGTTAGCAAAGTCAACTTATGATACTTTGAAAGTTCTCGGATCTGATAAAAAGCCCGGAGAGAATCACCCTTGATTGGAGGGTGGGGAATCCGAGGGCAGACAAATAAAATTTTGAAGGATTTAACCACAATAGATTATATCTGAAAATTCTCGTTCTTCAAGATTTTGTTTTGAACCTAAAAATCATTAGTTGCGCCACCCTCTTTTCTCCAGTTAATCCAATAAAATTCTACCCGAGCTTCAAAAATAAAGTCCTGCCTCGCTGTCCGAAATTACGCTCTAACGACTGAGTACTCCTCACTTTTAATCTTCGGTTGGGCATAACTTTTTGAAACAAAAAAGCCACGGGTATTTGGATAAATCCAGCTTATCCAATAATTCTAAACCCAATCGGAAACTGCTTAACAATTTCTTTTTCCCATTTTTAACCATAGAAACCAAATCAACAAACTCCTTTATTCCTTCACTAACAGCACCAAAAAGAATCACAAACATATAAGCAACTACAGTCACTAAAATCAATTTCTCCATCTTAACAACACCCTTTAAACCAGCGGCCCTTAACGAAAAATATCTCTCATTCTTGAAATCACGAAAACT
>JBDRWD010000006.1:47163-75948 GCA_039802205.1 candidate division WOR-3 bacterium | reverse complement strand
TCGCAATCTGCAATCCGAAATCCAAAATTAGAGGTCTATCCCAATCCGTTCAAAAATCACTGCGTTATCAAGTTCCGAATTCCAAACAATTCTGCAGTCCGCAATCCGAAATCCGAAATTTCTTTAAAGATCTACGATGTTTCCGGTCGTCTGGTTAAATCGCTTAACCGTTTAACCAATTACCAATCTTCAATTATTTGGTCTGGTGATGATGATATAGGTCGCAAACTTCCTTCAGGCGTATATTTTATTGATTTTAAATCCGACGAAATAAAAGAAATGGAAAAAGTTATTATGTTGAGATAATTTGGGAAAAGGGGGAATCATGAAAAAATTTTTGGAATTATCATTAATTTTTGCAATCCCTTTTTTCATATCGGGTGAGGGGATTACCGGAATAAAAAGATTAAAATATGTTGATCCATATGATGTCCAGATGACATCGTATCAAGAATGGGCAATAAAAATTACAAAAGAATCTTTCAAAATAGGCAAGGCTTACCAGAGTAAAATAAAAGCTTTTCGTTTACCCATGTTTGATATTGTCGTATATGCTCCTCTTTATCCAAACATCATTGATTCATTAAATACTTACATCACCGACCTTGAAGCAGAAAACTATAATGTACGAGTCGATACAATTCGCGGCTGGCAGCCATCGCAATTGAGGAATCATCTCGCATCACTGATAGATAGCCAGCTCGTTGGTGCGGTATTCATTGGCAATGTTCCCATTGCCTGGTATGAATATGAATCAAGCGAAGGACGGGAGGAATTTCCCATTGAACTCTATTTCATGGATTTAAACGGGACCTGGGTTGATGCAGATAACGATGGCCTCTTTGACAATCATACGGGCAATAAGGCACCCGAGATATATGTAGGTCGGATCTATGCTAATTCTGTTACCTGGGGGAATGAAATATGGCTGGTGAACAATTATCTTTCAAAAATTCATAAATACCGGACTGGTGGCTTCAACATACCCCAGAAAGCACTCGCCTATGTTGACGATGACTGGTATAGTTTTAATAACTGTAATCTAAACCTGCTCTATGATACCGTGGTTGTGGTACGTCAGTATAACACCACCACCGCCGCGGATTTCCGCACCCGTCTTGAGGACCCCTATGAATGGGTACAAATTTGCAGCCATTCATCGCCGTGGGGGAATACCTTCAAGAACACCTCTGGGTATGCAGGCACTGTATTTAATTTTGAAATCTGGTTTGCAGACCCTCCGTTCCTTTTTTTGAATCTATTTCAATGCGCGGGTACAAGATTCATTGAAGAAAACAGCGAAGGGAGTTGTTATATCTTCAATACGACTTATGGATTATTGGCGATCGGCTCTACCAAGGTTGGAAGTATGTTAAATTTCAGTGGTTTTTATGGGCCTCTGAATACAGGGATAACCGTGGGTCAGGCGTTCAAACAGTGGTTTATTCAATATGGCATAAATGATGTGGACTGGTTTTATGGAATGTGTATCATTGGGGATCCGACCTTAAAACCGAAAAGATCTGGAACAAATGTTGCTACTCAAGATCGGAATTTTAATCCTACACTTTCTTCCTTTAACTGGTCAAATCCTGCCCCGGTTGATACCCATCCTGAAACCGATGCCTTTGTCACGACCACAATTGATGGTGCTAAGCGCCTATGGTGCGCTTGGACAACCGGTCGTTCAGTGACCAATGGAAGGACCGAAATCTGTGCCGCATATTATGCAAATGGTGTCTGGAGTCCAGTCCAGATTGTTAGCCCCTATCTCTACTGGGATTTTGCCCCTGCATTATGGACTGATCCCCAAGGCAATCCTTATTTAACCTGGCAAAGGGCATACGGCCGGAATTACGACATCTTTGGTAGTGCCTATCTCGGCAATCAGTGGAGCATTGAAGAGCAACTCAGTTCCAAAGCTTCCAATGATATGTATCCAGCGATGACCAAGGATGGTGACGGAAGACTTTGGGTCTGTCTTGAACGATGGACACATTTGAATGGTGATATCTATTGCCGCTATTTTGACGGAATAACCTGGCAACCGATGTTTGCTGTGACTACTGATTCCGCGAATGATTATCGCCCCGCGATGGCGACTGATAGCAATGGAATCGCTTGGGTAACCTGGTGTAGTGAACGCTATCAATACAATCGAAATATCTATGTGAAAAGATATAATCCAAATACTGGTCATTGGGAAGGGTTATATCGCATAACGAGCAATCCTGCCCAGGACCAGGATCCTAAAATTGCTGTCTCTGGAGATGGTATGGTCTGGGTCGTCTGGACAACCTGGCGTAACGGGAACACAGATATCTATGAAAGCCACTACAATGGTTCAGTCTGGTCTAATGCCCGCGCCGTTGTTGCCGATCCAAACCGTGATGAACATCCAACGCTTGTCGTTGACCGAGATGGCTTTCTCTGGTGCATCTGGCAATCCAATAGGACCGGTGATTGGGAAATCTGGGCAAAATATTATAAAAATGGAGCCTGGGGTGATTCAATGAATATCAGCAACCACAGCTCGCGCGACATATTGCCGGTCGCTGTCTCCGATGATTCCGGATATATCTGGGTCTTCTGGCAATCTGACCGTCGGGGAAATTGGGATATCTTCTACAGCCGACTTCAGGCAGACCTTTTGGAACCGCAGGTCACGGTCATTATCCCTAATGGCGGTGAAATTTGGAACATCGGCCAAAATTACTTAGTCTCTTGGCGTGCTCGAGACAATGTTGCGATTGATTCAGCAGTTATTGAATATTCAACAGATAATGGAAATACCTGGATTTACCTCACTACCACAGGAGGTAGTGATTCAACTTATCTCTGGACCATACCGCCCACTCCTTCTAACCGGTGTCGAGTGCGCATTCGTGCCTTTGATAAAAATAATAACATCGGTGTTGATTTATCTGATGACCCCTTCACCATCTATGACCCAGTATCACCCCAAGTCCATGTGCTTGCGCCAAACGGTGGTGAAATATGGTACTGGAATGAATTACATCAAATTCGCTGGAATTCAAACGATAATATTGGAATAGACAGTCTAAACATCTATCTTTCCATTGATAGTGGTCTCACCTATCCATACCGGATTTCTCATTTCAATACAAATGATTCTATTTATAATTGGATAATACCCCAGATGAATTCTAATAAGTGTTTGATTAAGGTGCTTGCCTATGACCGTTCCGCAAATACTGGTTATGATGTGAGTGATAATTGTTTCACCATTGGCGCGGTCGGCGCCGAGGAATATACCGATTTGCCCGCACAATTCTCTTTAGACCTCCTCACTCCCAATCCTTCCGGTGTTGGTCCGTTGCTCCAGTTAGCAATCCCTCACCCGACATTGGTAACGATGAATCTCTACGATATAACGGGGGAATGTGTCTATTCTATAGCGAATGAACTCCTTTCGCCTGGTTATCACCGCTACTACCTTGGAAAAGAAAAATTATCTGCCGGCATTTATTTCATCGCGGTCAAAACAAGCGATTGCTCAATCGTAAGAAAAATTGTAATCATGAAATGATTAGATTGATCTTTTTGTTATCCTGCATATTACATCTTTTCTCTGCTGCCTTCTTAATCGATCCTCGTTATCACACATACGAAGAAACAGTTCAGGAACTTGATTCAATTGCAACTCTCTATCCTACCATTACAAAACTTTATAATCTCGGACTTTCGACCCGCGATAGTTTACCTATTTTGGGTATAAAGATCTCTGACAACCCCACAATAAAAGAGGATGAACCTGCTATTCTATTTAATGGAATCCACCATGCTGAAGAATTGCTTGGTTGTGAAGTCTGTTTGTATCTTCTGAAAGACCTCGTTATCAAATATGGTATTGATTCAGCAATCACCCACTGGATAAATAATGCAGAAATCTGGATAATCCCCATCCTGAATCCTGAAGGACACAATGTTGTGACCAGTGGTCTCGATTCAATCTGGCGTAAGAATAAGCGAGATAATAATAACAATGGCATCTTTGACCTTGATTACGATGGAGTGGATTTAAACCGAAATTACGACTTCAACTGGGAACAAGGGGGTAGTTCTAATCCTGGTGATGAATACTACAGGGGACCTTATCCATTTTCGGAAAATGAAACAAGAATCATTCGGGATCTCGCCATCGAAAACCACTTTGTCTTTGATATTTGTTATCATTGTGCTCGAACTGGTCAAGGCGAACTGGTCTATTATCCCTGGCGCTGGGGCACTCAATTTGCCCCTGATCATCCATTCATAAAAAAGATTGCCGATACCCTTGCCGCAAAGATAATCAATGATGCGGGGAATGGAACTTATGTTCCTATTTATGGGTATGCGACCGAGGGAAATGCCCGCAATTGGCTATACGGTTTTTTGGGTACTTTTGCATACACGATTGAAGTGAGTCGCGGTTGTTATCCTCCTGGTTATCGAGTTGACAGCATCTGTATGCGAAATCTCGCTGGTGCCTACTATCTATTAGAAAGAATCTTCGGTTCAAGCATCACTGGGATAATCACTGATTCCATTACCAATCAACCGCTAACGGCTGAAGTAAGGATTGCCGGTTACTATGATTCTACCCTACCCCCGCGGTTGAGTGATCCCATCTATGGAAGATATCGAAGGATTGTCAATCCTGGCAATTATACATTACAGTTCATCAAACCCGGATATGAGACCATTACAATCAACAATGTATTAGTATCGCCTGGCATCCCAACGATTCTCAATATCAAGATGAGACCATTAGGAATATCTGAGGTATTAAAGAAAGAAAAAGTTCAAAATCGATTAGAAATCTATCCAAATCCTTTTAATGACCATTGTGTAATCAAATTTCCAAAGTCGTGGTGTCGAGAGAAGATCTTGATTTATGATATCTATGGTCGCACGGTCAAAAAATTTGACTTGACATCATCCACTCCGTTTCCATTAGGAATAGTATGGTTTGGCACTGATGAGGAAAATCGTCCATTGCCGAGTGGCGTATACTTTTTAAATTTAACAGTGGGAGGTAAAATACACAGAGAAAAGATAATTTTGCTACGCTGATCTTTGAAGATTTGTCTCCTGAATCACAAATCTTTGTGATATTAAGGAGGTGTTATGAATCGATATTTGATAATAAGTATTATGGCAATAATGCTCGGGGCCAATCCTATATATGAGGTGATCGTCAATGAATTTCAAGTAGCCCCTACTGACTCCGAACGGATTGAGTTCCGCTATTTCCGGAGTGCAAGTCTGGATACAATTTATCCTGATTCTTTCCCGCTTTTGAATACCCAGCTCTTCACACCTGCAGGCCAATCCTTTATTGACACCCAGATCTATCTACCCGGCATGGGTTATAAGGTCATTGACTTCTCAATGCTCAGCGGCAATTTCTCTTTACCTGATGATACCGGTTTCATCAAAACTCGGGGAGGAAATTTTATGGCATTGTGGGATTCCATACCATATCCACAATGGGCACCTACTCCGCCCACCCATTATTCGTGTGCTAAATTCCATTTTTACTATTATGATTTAGGGGGATATAATCTTGGCTGGGATTGGTATCTGGATTCTACTCCCACCTTTGGTGCCGATAATGATGATTATCCTGGCTGTCTCATCTCTGGACATATCTATGACGCGAGTGGCAATCCCTTGGAAAACGCCCGCGTCATTGCGACCGCCACCTATTACGCTACAATTATCAATACTCCACCCTACTATAAAACCTGTACCACTTATACCGCCGTTGACGGTTCTTATTCAATTGATAGCCTTTTGCCCTGGGTTTATTGGGTAAAAGCAAGTGCCCCAGGTTATCAGACTGATTCCCAGTTGACCGGCCATGTCAATTGGGCTCATCCGTGTACCAATTTCAATCTCTACCTCGGGGTGGGAGTGGAAGAAAGGATTGGTAGTAACCGGGATGAAAAATTAAAAGTATTCCCGAATCCTTTTCACCGGAAATTGCTGATCGTAACAACCCAACCAACCACCAAACTCATGCTCTATGACGGCGCAGGTAGATGCATCTTAAAAAAGGAAAAATTATTGCCGACGACCCATTTTGAAATCGATGTCAATGCCCTACCAAAAGGCGTCTATTTTATCCAAACAATGAACGGGAGATTTAAAGGGATAAAACTTTAGATTTACTTATTATTTACCAGACCCCGGTTCTAAGATATTCATCTATGGAGCGTGCGGCAATCCGGGCATCGCCCATGGCAAGAATTACCGTCGCACCACCACGCACGACATCACCGCCTGCCCAGCATTTAGGCTTTGAGGTCTTCATCGTCGCCTTATCAACTTCAATATTCCCCCATTTCCCAGCTTTCAAATCCGGTGTCGTCTGGGGAATGAGAGGGTTCGGTCCCTGACCGATAGCACAGATGACAGTATCCACCGGTACAGTATAATTAGACCCCTCGATCGGCACTGGCTTCCTCCTTCCTGAGGCATCTGGCTCGCCGAGTTGCATCTTGATACACTCCATCGCTTTCACCCAACCCTTTTCATCGCCAATATAGCGGACCGGAAGGGTAAGCCAGTCAAATATCACGCCTTCTTCCTCGGCATGGTGTATCTCTTCTGCCCGTGCCGGCATCTCCTGTTTACTACGACGATAGACGATATGGACCTCGTCTGCACCCAACCTTAATGCGGTGCGCGCACAATCCATCGCCACATTCCCACCGCCGATCACCGCCACCCTTTTTCCCCGGACGATGGGAGTATCATACTCGGGGAAAAGATAAGCCTTCATCAAATTGGAACGCGTCAAATATTCATTTGCCGAATATACTCCATTTAAGTTCTCACCCGGAATATTCATAAACCAGGGTAGACCGGCACCAGTGCCAATATAGACAGCATCAAATTCTTTCAATAACTGGTCGATCGTGGCGGTCTTACCAACAATAAAGTTCAAAACGAGTTTTACCCCGCAACGGACCAGATAATCAACCTCCCGATACACGATTGCCTTGGGCAGACGAAATTCTGGGATCCCATAAACGAGTACACCTCCGGGCTTATGCAATGCCTCAAATATTGTGACGGCATGACCCATCCTGATGAGGTCACCAGCAACAGTCAACCCCCCTGGACCTGAACCAATTACTGCGACCTTTTTGCCAGTCGGGGGTGGCAATTCCGGGATTGGTGCTTCACCCTGCGCCGCTTCGTAGTCCGCGGCAAATCGCTCCAATCTACCAATGGCAACTGGTTCGAACTTCTTCGCCAGGGTGCAGACCTGTTCGCACTGTGTCTCCTGCGGGCAAACCCGCCCACAGACTGCAGGTAAAACATTTTTTTCCTTAATCCGTTTGATAGCTGACTTGAAATCTCCTTCGGCGATAAATTTTATAAACCCTGGAATATCAATCTCTACCGGACAGCCAGAAACACATGGTGCCCTTTTACACTGGAGGCAACGCTTTGCCTCAGCAATCGCCTCTTCTGGACTATATCCATAAGGAACTTCATTAAAATTTTTAATCCGCTCTTTCGGCGGTTGTTCACGCATCGGTGTTTTTTTGGGTATTATTTTTTCAGGCATGATTCCTTACCCTTTAACCGTATTTCTCACATTCATAAAAACTCAGCGATTGTCTTTCTTCGTTTATGTAAATGTGCCTTCTTGTCAATAAATTTTCCCAATCCACGGCATGACCATCAAACTCCGGACCATCAACACAGGCAAATTTTGTCTCTCCGTTGATTATCACCCGACATACACCACACATGCCAGTAGCATCGATCATAATGGGATTTAATCCAACCACCGTCTTTATTCCCATAGGTTTCGTAGTTTGGGAGACTAAATAGGTCAAATAGGTGCATCCCTGGGCATAGATCATATCCACACTCGTTTTTGTGAGATATTCGTTCAAAAATTTATCCACATGACCCACAAAACCTTTGGTCCCATCTCGGGTTATTTCAAAGAGTTCGTCACTATATTTTTTTAATTTCTCCTGCCAGTAGAGTAAGAAACTACTCCGGGCTTCAATGGCGGTAATAACGGTATTACCGTTTTCTTTAAATGCCCTAAGCACCGGATATAAAGCACCAATACCATAACAGCCACCCAGGGCTAAAATTCTTTTATCTGTTACCATCTCCGTGGGTTTGCCCAACGGACCGGCGAGGTCTGCAATCATCTCGCCAGGCTGTAAACAACCCAGTTTCCGGGTTGAAGTTCCCACTTCCATAAAAACCACACTGATACTGTGTTCATCCCAATCTACAAGATTTAAAGGAATCCTCTCACCCTTTTCATCGGCACGGACCACAACAAATTCGCCGGCTTTGGCATTAAGATGAATGACATCTGACTCCAATACCATAAAATGGATATTGGGCACAAGCAGTTCTTTTTTTAAAATCTTAACCATAGTCTTCTCATTTTTTCGTCTCGATTGTACTAAAGAGAATTTCTGATTTCTTAATCATAATCTTTCGATCCGCACTGAACAGTTCCTTATCAATCCTTTTTCTCGGTCATAATACGCAAGCAGAATACCAGGAGGGACATCTTCGGTCACCAGTATTTCGATCACGGTAGTAAAATCCTGGGCTATAACTTTTACGGGTCTACCACTCTCAATCTTCAGCTGCCGGGCATCAGCGGGATTTATCCATAAATAGTGATCCTGACGGAACTTTTTAAAGCCGGTCAAAATTTTTGATAGTGCCTTGTTCCGGTAGCGAAAGACATTTTCCCGGACGACCAGAGAAAAAGGATAAGTCGCATCCACTGACATTTCTTTTTGCTGCACCGTCCGAGGTTTATTGGTCTTCCCGGTTATCGCAAAATCCAGACGTTCAATTATATTTTTTATTATCCATTCATCCGCCCGGGCATTACCCGGAGGTTCTATAACCTTCTTTAATTTCTTCTCTTTCCCATAAAAATCAATAAAACTTCCTTCTATTTCCATAAATGTCGCAGCGGGCAAAAATAGATCAAAATCAAAATCTGGAAGGAAGCAATCCTGCACAATAACCTTTTTATATCTTTTGCCCGGGGGAAGATTAACGCCGATCAAATAGAGACATTCTATCTCCTCATTATCAAAAATGTCATCGGCACTGAACAATTTGCCGCTATTCAAAATGGGAAAGTTTAAAGTCCCAATAAGCGGGAAACATTTGACCTTAGCACTTAAATTCTCCGGTTTGATATTGAAAGGATTATATAATACACAAATATCGCGATGGACGATGAGTTTTCGTGCCTCCAGCAGTTCATCTTTTTTAATCCCGGCAAACTCACGGGGTTTCTCTTTACCAAGGATCGCATCTACTACTGCCCATTCTTCACCCAACCGAGGACGCAGATACAAATCAACCATCTCCGCAGATTTTGTTTTTATCGGATCAATCAAAATGACCACTGGTTTCTCTTTTACGATCTTTCGCATTTTAAGGAGGAATACATTAAAATCGTTTATTATATCAATATTCAGGGCGATTATCGCCAGTTTCGTATCGAATTTCTCAAGGCAGGCTGTGGCAAAATTTTCGATGCTTCTCATCTCGGCACCAAAATTCTCAATACCCGAAATATCGGCGAAGGTGCTTAACGCATTTATCGCCTCTACCGGTAAATCTGGTGCAAAAATAACCCCGGTCCGCTCCTTATGATCTCTAAATATCTTTTCCACGATCTCCAGTGCTTCATCCCAATTAAGCTCTACCAAATGACCATCCTTCCGCAAAAGCGGAGTGATAACCCTCTTAGGATGGTTAATCAGCGGTGCAATCCCGAAACGTCCCCGCACACAGAGTGGATCTCCATTTGGGGTAGTCCTGATGATCTTACCATCTTTAATCTCGGCGTTGATTTGACACCCAATACTACAGAGCATACAATAACTTTTAACCACTTGGTCGGGTCTACCCAAATATTTGCTATAGCGCTCTCGCATCGCCCCAGTCGGACAAGCATCCACACAGGCTCCACAGAACTGGCAATTTGCTTCAATATGGGAAAGTGCAAAGGCAGTTCCCACAAGGGTTTTAGGACCACGATGGTGGAAATCAATCACTGCCGCATTTCTCAATTCATTACAGGCGCGGACGCATCTACCGCAAAGGATGCATAAATTATAATCCCGCTCAAAGAATGGGTCATAATTTTCAACTGGTAGATTACGGTACTGGAATCGATGGGGGATTTCTTTGATCCCAAATTCCTCCACGAGTTTCTGCAGTTCACAAACACCATTCGCCGCACAGTATTTACAGCCAAAAGTAATTGGTTCTTTTTCAATACACTCCATATAATTGTTACAATCCGTTTTCTTCGCACAAATCAAACATGAATAGGGATGTTCGGAAAGAATCAACTCAAGGGTAAATTTTCTCAATGCCCTAAGAAGCGGAGTATCAGTGTTTATGACCATCCCATCTTGAACCGGCAAGGTGCACGCCGTCATCGGTCTGGGATTTCCTTCCACCTCAACAATACAAAGCCGACAGCCACCGTAAGGAGAAAGATTTTCTTGATAACAGAGGGTCGGAATATAAATCCCTTCCCGCCGGCAGACTTCTAAGACAGTCTCACCTCTTTTGGTTTTATATTCTTTGCCATTAATAATTATCGTCATTTTTCCTCTAAAATTTCGACTTGAAATCTTTTCTCAAACTCATATTGCCGGTGTCACCTTTTTCACGGCACCAAATTTCGTAGGACAAACACTGAGGCAGATACCGCACTTGATACATTTTGATTGGTCAATCGCATGAACTTTCTTAAGTTCACCCGTTATCGCCTGAGTCGGGCAATTCTTAGCACAAGCCATACAGCCGGTACACAATGCCGGGTCTATCACATAAGAAATTAGCGCCTTACAGACGAGTGCTGGACATCGTTTTTCTTTGATGTGTGCAAGATACTCTTCTTTAAAATATTTTATCGTTGTCAAAACCGGATTGGGTGCCGTCTGTCCCAGGCCACAGAGGGAAGCAAGCTTTACATTCTCACCAATGGATTCTAAAAGCTCCACATCACCCTCTTTGCCTTTGCCTTCCACAATACGATTTAAAATATCTACCATCTGTTTTGTGCCCAGTCGGCAGGGAACGCATTTACCACAGGATTCCTGCTGTGTGAAATTCAGGAAATAGCGCGCCACATCCACCATACAGGTATCCTCATCCATCACAATCATACCGCCCGAACCCATCATGGAACCGACCGCAGTAAGACTCTCATAATCTATCGGCAGGTCCAAGTGTGCCTCGGGTATACAACCTCCGGATGGTCCGCCCGTCTGCACGGCTTTGAACCTTTTATTATTCGGAATGCCACCACCAATCTCGTAAATGATCTCACGGAGGGTAATACCCATCGGCACTTCCACCAGTCCGGTATTATTAATCTTACCCACCAATGAAAAAATCTTTGTGCCCTTACTATTTTCGGTACCGATTGAAGCAAACCATTCCGCACCCCGGAGGATTATCACCGGCACATTGGCCCAGGTTTCAACATTGTTGATATTGGTCGGCTTACCCCACAATCCCTTCTCCACCGGATAAGGTGGTCGGGTTCGCGGTCTTCCTACCCGGCCTTCTATTGCCGCCATCAATGCCGTCTCCTCACCACAGACAAAGGCACCAGCACCTTGGACTACTTCAATAAAAAAATTAAATCCTGTTCCCAAGATATCCTCACCCAGTAATCCATAATCCATCGCCTGTTTTAAAGCGTGCTGAACTCTTTTTACCGCAAGTGGATATTCCTTCCGGACATATATAAATCCCTTCTGGGCACCGATTGCATAAGCACCGATGAGCATCCCTTCAATAACCGAATGGGGATCGGCCTCCAAAACACTCCGGTCCATAAAAGCTCCGGGATCGCCTTCATCGCCATTACAGATGATATACTTGGGGTAACCTTCAGCAGCCCGACATAATTCCCATTTACGGCCTGTAGGAAATCCAGCCCCACCTCTCCCCCGCAATCCCGATTTTTTAATCTCCTCAATAACCTGTTCTGGGGTCATAGAGGTAAGAACCTTTTCAAGCGCCCGATATCCATCAAAGGCAATATACTCTTCGATATTTTCTGGATCCAGCCGACCCCGATTTCGTAAAACGATGAGGCGCTGGTGTTTGAAAAATCCAATCTCCGACATCCGAGGAACAGGCAGGGTTTCCTTTTCCGGAACATACATCAATTTCTTCGCTGGCCGACCTTTGATAAGATGTTCTTCAACTAAATAAGGAACATCTTTTTCGGTCACCCGTTGATAAAAAATCTCACCCGGCTGGGCGATCACAATCGGTCCCCGCTCGCAGAAACCCTGACAACCAGTGGCAATTACCCGCACTTCACCATGTAATCCGCGCCTGGCAATCTCTTTTTCTAAAGCCTCTTTTACCGCAAATGAACGATTGGATACGCAACCGGTCCCGGCACAGACTAATAAATCTAATCTAAATCCCTTAGATTTTGTCTGCCTTCTGGGCATATTTTTCTAATAACCTATCTATTTTATTTACGGTCGTCTGACCATGGTATTCACCATCAATCACCACTATCGGCGCTAACGCACAGGCACCAAGGCAGTTCACTGTTTCCAGGGTGAAATTATTATCGGGTGTGGTTTCACCAGGTCTTATACCCAGCCGCTCTTCAATCCGGCTTAAAACCGCTGGCGCTCCCCGGACATGACATGCCGTACCCATGCAGACCGTGCACAAATGTTTACCCCGGGGGGTAAGGCTGAAAGCGGCATAGAATGTCGCAATACTGTAAATCTTGCTCAAGGGGATATGAAGCTCCCGTGAAAGTTTAATCAGCACTTCCTTGGGTAAATAATTATATTCATTCTGAATATGGTGAAGCACCTGAATGATATCGACCTTTGCCTCTTTATATTCTTTGATTAGCTTGTCCAGGATTTCCATAAGACTAAAATTATATAAATTTTTTAAAAAAAATCAAGAAGAAAATGCACTGAGTCATTTTTCATATCTTATGAAGGGACAATAAAAATTATGGGCAAAATTTGTAAGGGTAATCGATGATTTAGCGTTGGTATTTTTGTAGGGCAAGGCTTTAGCCTTGCATAAATAAAAAATGCCAACCTGAGGGGATAACCGGTAAAATGGTAGGCGCAGGCTTTAGCCTGCGGATAAATTTTTTAAATCTTAGGGCATTTCGCACCCTGAAGGGTGCGGCTACCTCTAATAATCCAGCGCATAAAAATAATTTGACAAAAAGTGGTGAGGAATCAGGAAAACGCATAGTTTCAAGACATGGTATCCACCCTAAAAGAATATTCTGGGTTGAAAAGATAAAAAAATTTAAATGCAACGAAAAGCCTATCGATCTGAGTATGCTAAACTTATGCCTTTTGTGTACCGTAGGTATATAAAAGGAGAATCAAGTGGATACCATATCTCTGACGGACTCAAAAATTAATATTATTGACTTGATTGGGCTGTTGGATATAATCTGGTATGCAGCTGAAAAAAATCATAATTCTCATTCTCAGCGGGATGGTCATCGGTGTAACCATTTATCTTCTCCAACTCGGGCATCCTGGCGATGATGGACGCACACTAAATATACCCGATACTGATTCAATAAAAGAAATCAATGAAGAATATCTGGGTATTTTTATCAAAGGTCAAAGGGTGGGTTACACATTTACCAAAATTAAAACCCTTAAAGCAGGTTTGGAAATAGAATCGAACAGTCAGATGACAATAAATATGATGAATGAAATAACCACCCTTGCCACTCATCTTTTTGCCCGCACCGACGGAGATTATGCCTTAAAAAATTTTACTATCGCCATCAATGCTAAAGGCCATGAATCGAAGATTGAAGGGGTTATAGACAACCATAAGTTAAATCTTACCACTTACTCCCACGGGGTAAAACAAACTCAGACCAAAGAAATAAAAGATAAACCCTATATCCCGGATGTCGTGGATTTAATCATCCAGAAAAAGAATTTAAAGCCCGGAGATGAAATCACCATCCCTTATTTTGACCCCACAAGCCAGTCTACCGGAGCGGCGAAGATAAAAGTATATCCTCCAGAAAGGGTGAAAGTGTTTGATAAAGAAAGAATAGGTAAAAAAATTGAGATAAATTTTATGGGTATTCTTACTTATCTCTGGCTTGATGAAGACAATAAAATTATAAAGAATGCCACCCCTAATCTCTATATGGAAATGATTCCGATCTCTAAAGAAGAAGCCCTGCGGGAGGTCAAGCCCGAAGAGGCATTTGACCTGCTTGGTTTCTTTTCTGTAAAATTAGCCCAACCGTTACCCTCCGATAAAAAGATAACCTATGTCCAATTGAAACTTTCGGAGATTTCTGATGAAGGTTTGGACCTCGAAGACGATTTTCAGAAGGTGATCTCCAAAGAACCATTGGTCATCGAAATAACCCGAGCGGACATCAATCAACTGCCTCCATCAAATCTTCCCATCAATGAGTATACGGAATTCTTAAAACCATCCGCCTATATTCAGTGTGATCATCCCGAAATAATAAAAGCGGCAAAAAGGATTGTGGGTAATGAAAAATCCGTTATCAATATCAGCCAAAGGTTAACCAATGGTGTCTATCGAATGCTCAATAAAGTCCCCACCCCTTCAATGCCTTCCGCGATTGATGTTTTAAAAACAAAAGAAGGTGACTGCAATGAACATTCTGTTCTCTTCACCGCCCTGGCACGGGCCTTGGGTATCCCAGCAAAAATTTATGTGGGTCTGGTAAATCTGGAAGGCGATGCCTATTTCTATCATGCATGGTGTGCAGTCTGGCTCGGAAAATGGATTCCGGTTGACCCCACCTTCAACCAATTCCCTGCCGATGTTTACCATTTAAAATTAAAAGAAGGAGAGATAGCGGACTGGGCTGAGGTAATGAAAGTGGTGGGAAGAATCCAAATTGAAGTCCTTGAATACCATTAAATGAAAACCCTTCTGGTAAAAAATCTTTCCAAGAGTTTTTCAGGCGTGCCGGCAGTTAAAAACTTAAGTCTAGAATTGGCAAAAGGTGAAATATTTGCCCTGCTCGGACCTAACGGCGCAGGTAAGACTACCACCTTAAAACTCATTGCCGGTTTACTCCACCCTGATAGCGGTGAAATCAAACTCAATGGGATTGAACTCAAAAAAGAACCGGTAAAATATAAATCACTTATCGGCTATGTTCCGGACGAGCCTTTCATTTATGACAAACTCACCGGTCGTGAATTTATCAACTTAGTAGCAGGATTATTTGGGGTCTCCAAGATCGAATACGAGAAAAGAATGGCGACATTGATAAAAAAATTTGAAATCGGTCCGTGGATCGATGAACTTGCTGAAACCTATTCACATGGTATGAAACAGAAGATTATCATGTGCCAGTTGTTGATCCACGACCCACTTTTAATCCTGATTGACGAACCCTTAGTCGGACTCGACCCCAAGATGAGCAAGGTAGTCCGGGAGACTTTCATGGAACTTGCCCAGCAGGGTAAAACCTTGATGGTCTCAACTCACACCCTTTACTTTGCTCAACAAATCGCCCACCGCCTTGGAATAATCAATAAAGGTGAATTAAAATTTGTCGGTACCCCGGAAGAACTCGCACAGTTAACAGGTAGAAAGGACATTGAAGAAATTTATTTGAAATTGACCGAGGAATCTTGAAGTCATTGATTCTACTGCTTGCAGTCCGCCTCCGGCACATCCGCAGGTACTTTACACCGAACAGATACCATATGCCCCGCATAACTTTTTTGATTATCATGTTTGGATTTTTATTGGGCGGTTATTATCTATTCTTCCGTATCTTTAAGTATCTCAACACCGTGGAAATCATTGGACCTGCGATCATGACCCGAACATTGGAGATGATTCTTTTCGTTTTTTTTATCATGCTCCTTTTCAGCAATATCATCAGTTCTTTCTCTACCTTTTATAATAACCTGGAACTAAATTTTCTTTTTTCCTTGCCTGTCCTACCGACTACTATCTACTTATCTAAATTGTTTGAAAGCGCACTTTATTCTTCTTGGGCTACCTTTGCCTTAGCTATCCCTTTAATCTTTGCCTACGGAATCGCTAACCATGCTCTTTTTATTTTTTATCCGCTCACTTTTTTAAGTTTTATTATCTTTTTGTTAATCCCCGCCGCCCTTTCGGTCATCCTAATTTTTCTCTTTATCCGACTATTTCCGCGTTTGCAACCGAGGTATATCATCTTCATCTCCATCCTATTCATCTTATCCTTAATCTTTCTTTACATAAAAATTGGCAATCCATCATTGTTACGAATCTTTGAAACCGAAAATGAGCAGGAATTACTAACATTTGTGGCCCAATTGACCACCGTGGGTGGTCATTATCTCCCATCAACTTGGCTGGGCAATATCTTCAAGGATTTCCTCACCTTTAATAAAACCGGCATTCTCAACATCCTCCGACTTCTCTTTGCCGCCCTCAGTTGTCTTTCTTTATCTTACCTCAGCGCTGAGTTTTTCTATCACAAATCTTTTCTTCTTGTCGCCGAACAGGCAGGGAAAGTAAACAAGAAAAAGTCAATCCTGGCTCGTTTCCCCAAAAATGCATTTCAAACATTCTTGTTTAAAGATATCATTCTTTTCTTGCGCGAACCAGTACAGTGGGTTCAGCTCTCCATATTCATTATTTTACTCATCATCTATGTTCTCTCTCTTCGCCGGACACCGATATACTTTGGTTTTTCCTTTTGGCGCACATTCCTTGCTTTTGCCAATTTTGCATATGTAAGTTTTGTCATCGCTACTCTTGGGGTCCGGTTCATCTTCCCGGCCCTCAGCCTGGAAAGAAAAGGTATCTGGATAATCGTTTCTTCGCCTTGCCGATTAAAAAAAGTGATTTTAACCAAATATTTATTCTATGCGTTAATCGGAGTAATCATCATGGAATGTCTGCTTTTCATTGCTAATATCTTTATTAAAACTGAAGCGGTAATTTTCAATTTCACCTTAGTCATTGGATTATTTGTGGCTCTCGCTTTGGTCTCAATCAACATTGGCATAGGCTGTATCTTTCCGCAATTTAATGAAGATAATCCTTCAAAAATCGCCTCGGGAAGCGGGGGGATTATTGCTGCATTGATTAGTATTGCCTTTATCGGTATTGTAATCGTCTTATTTGCTGCTCCGGTTCACAATTATTTATTCAGCATCTATTTTAACCGTCCTTTGAATTGGAAACTTTTTGCTATATCTTTTACTGTCTTCGGAATACTTAGTCTTATTACAATATATCTCCCGATAAAATTGGGTATTAAGGCACTCGAAAAACGGGATTTTTAAGAACCAATTTTCTTCAGATAATCAATCACCTGTGCAATCTGTTCTTCAGGGGTAGAAGCACCAGCGGTGATTCCTACACTCTTTATCCCTTTAAACCATGCCCAATCGATGTCGTTTACCGACTCAACATGATACGCCGGTTTAATGCTTTTACAAATCTGATAGAGACGTGTGGTATTGGCGCTATTCTTACCACCAATCACAATCATAATATCCACCTTTTGGGCGAGTGCGAGCGCTTCTTTAATCCGTAGAATTGTCTCGTCGCAGATGGTATTATAAATTTTCATCTCTGTTACCTTCGGTAATAGATTTCGTACCGCATTGTAAAAATGTTCAAAATCCAATGTGGTCTGTGGAACAATCCCAATCCTTTTATGCCTCAATTTCAGATCCTCAGAGTAAATTGCTGAATTCTTTCCTGCATAACCCAGTAATCCCTTTACCTCGGGGTGGTCTTTTTCTCCAACGATGATCACAAAATATCCTTCTTGTTTCAGTTTCTCGGCATATAACTGAGCACGGCGCACTTTTGGGCAGGTAGCATCAATAATATTAACACCTCGCCTCTTCAATTTTTCCAGCGTTGCAGGTCGCACACCATGGGAACGAATGATTACGGTAATTCCATTACCCTTCAATTCCTTTATATCCTCAATTACTTTTATCCCTTTTTCCTCAAGTTCAGCAACGAAATCTCGGTTATGAATAAGGGGACCAAAAGAATAAACTGATTGGTACTTTTCAGTCGCCTCCATTGCCATTTTTATCGCCCTTTTCACTCCAAAACAAAAACCAGAGTGGCGCGCACAGTAGATCTTCATCGCAGCTTAGCAACCCCCTCCCGGATTCTGCTTGCAAACCGTTCATAATCTTCTTTCGTATTTTTAAAACCATCAGGAAAGATAGGTTTGCCATAAATGATCTTCAATTTATGCCAACGCAAAACCAATCCCAGCCAGTTTTTATTCGAATTTATTATCCGCACCGGGACCACCGGGATCTGGTAATTTATCGCCAGAAAACCCACGCCCGGATTAAATGGTAATAATATTCCCTTTCGGGAACGCGTTCCTTCGGGAAAAATCACCACAGCCTTGCCCGCCTTGAGCAATCTAACTGCCAGCCTTATCCCCTGGCCATCTTCAAGATTTATCGCATTATAGGTTCTGATGAGCCAGGTAAAGAATTTTGAAATGATAAAGAGCCCGGGTTTGGCAAGAAAAAAAACCTCCCGGAATGCTGTATAGCCAATCAAAGGCGGGTCTAAGAAGGAGAGATGATTACTCGCAAGAATTAAAGGACCCTTTTTAGGAATTCTACCCCTAATCTCCACACCCGTGAGTAGGATAAAAAGGGGAAATGTCAAAAGCCATGATATGAGCCATTTAAGTCCCATAACTATTTTCTAAAAATTATATTCATAAAAATTAAGAAAGCAAGCCATTTCTGGAATCCCATTCCAACTTCTCGATCAAAATTACAAACTCCTTGACATCTCAGCAACAATAACTATAATAGCCTATGATTATTTTATTACTTTTGATGCAGATCGACGAAGGGTATCTCACCGTACGCTCAGAAAAAGACGGACTCCCGATCTATGTGGAGAACGATTATATCGGAAAGACACCGATTATCAAGTATCCACTTAAACCAGGTGAATACAATGTTGGGTTTTTTCCTCAGGATTCGATTGAAACCGCTTCCTATCAATTTAAAAATGGCAACCTTGGTGCATTATGGCGGATTGCCAAATTTGGTGAAGGAATGGTGAAGGTAAAGATCGAAGCAAACAAAGAAACGATTGTAAATCTAAACTATGATGCCGTCCGTACTGCACCCACCAAGGCAAAGGCACGAGTCTTCAGCTGTTTGGGTGGTATGTTTATTATGGGTATTCTTGCCACTTTATGCTTTCAGGCAATCTTTTAAAGATCATTTGCTTCCATCTCATCAACTTTCACCTGCCTATCGCCGTTGTGCACTTTCAGTCAAGTTTCACAAATATGTCCAGAAGATGGCCCTCTTTATCAAAAACCCGGTGCTCATTCCGGTAAATCACCTCGCTTTTGCCGTCATCATAAACTTTTAAATCGATCCATCCTCTTTTACAGGAAAAACAAAAAGGAAATAGATACTCCCAAGATTTATCTGTCGTCAGATCTAAAAAATAGATGTAATCCCAGAGTCTATTATTATAAGGTTTTTTGGCATGAAACAAAATATACCTTCCATTCGTAGAGAATGCATAATTAGTAATGCTTGTCCATTGTTTTAAGTCCAATGTTTTTTTATTCTTATTTATTATCACCATCACCGGGTTGTCATTAAATCGGTCGGTAATAAAAAAAACGATCTTATCTGGGTAGATCCTTGTCAGGTCGGCACATATCTTCCGCTTACCACCTTTTGTATAGACAAATAGCTTTTTCTTATTGGCTGTATAGACGCTAAGTTTTGTATAGTGGCTATCGCATTCCGGGAAATATCGCTCTTCACATATAAAAAATCTCTGATGGTCTGGTGATACACCTGCTTTCTCAAAATAGTAACTCCCGTTGGTGGTATCCTCTTCCCTTTTCAAAATCCTTTGTGTTATCAGACTATCGTTTCTGTAGAATTTTAATGTATCACCGGATAAAAAAACTAAAATATCTGAAGATCTCGTCAGGCTGTGCAACACGCCGTTGGGCAAGAGTAAGATTAATAAAATTCCTATCACCGAAAAGGATAATAATCCCCGTTCCCACAATTGTTGAATTTTTGTATTCAACTTATCCATATTTCCGTCCAGATGTTTCCACATCCTGCAGGATATTTTTGGGGGACATTTTAAATATTATGAATATGATTTTTACGGTGCTGTCAGTGTAAACTTCGCATCAAGATAAGCACCATCGGTATCGGTCGCGCGAACAACAATTTCAAAAGATAAATTTTCCTGAACGACTCCTGTTATTATTCCGGTTTTTCTATCAATTCTTAATCCGGGTGGCCCTTTTAATAACTCAAAACTGATTTCATCGCCATCAGGGTCAACGATTGGAATCTTATAATAAATACTATCGGGTTTATACGGAATGGAATCCAATCCTTCTTTTAAAATAGGCGGTGAATTAACAATATCAATTTGCAAAACATAGGGATTTGAGACAGTGTCACCATCAGCAACATAAAGTTCAGCCGAAATACGGTCGCCCTTTTTGAGTTTTAAATCCTTTAATTTTAAAGTCGTTGATGAATCGGTCAATCGATTTTTATAATTGATTGTCCAATAACAAATCCATCTCAGTGAATCACCATCAGGGTCAAAACCTTCTCCGAGCACAGATAATTCATCGGTTGAGGTAAGTATGCTATCAGGTGTTATCCTTGCAGATTTTATTTGTGGTGGTGCATTACTTACAATAACTTCATCGCTTCGTTTTGTACTACCCTTTTGTTTCCCGTCATCCGGCGTAACTTCAGCAAAAATCTTATCTCCCCTTTTTAAATTCTCTGCATAGAATTCAATACCTTCACCTATTTTCCTGCCATTCACATACCAGTTTACAAAAAACTTGATATCATCACCTTCTCTGTCATATGCATTTATACGAAGAATTAATCTTGATCCCAAAGTCGGATTAAAAGGTAATATTTTTATTTCTTTAATTTCCGGTGGGGTATTAACACCTATCTGTTCCTCTTTTTTACCCTTACAGTTAATTAACACAATTAACACCAACAAACAAAAGATAGAAACAAAATGTTTATCTCTCATCAATGTTACCCCCAATGTTATTGGATATTTTAATCAGAATTTTTATGAAGTCAAGAGGGGCAGAGCAATTGATACTCTGCCCCTATAATTTTATTCCGTTATTGTATTATCGCCAATAATATAACCGTCTGCAGTGTATTGCAATTGTTTGAGCAGTTTTATAGATTTAACATATTGATGTCTTCCTTTTCCGAAGAAACTGATTTCTACTTTACAAGGTACCTGTAGATTTTCAATGCCAATAACCTTATCATATTTATCAGTAATCACTGTCTTATTGGGTATTATTTCCATCCAGGCTTCTTCATAGTTTATTGAATCGCCCCTTATCTCAAGTATCGTTCCAATTTCCGAAGGCACTATCCAATCCGCGTTTTCTTCAAGATATTTATATTTATCAGTTCCTTGCTGTGCAATTAAAATAATGGGGATTATAATAAAAATTAATCTTGCGAATTTCATTTTAACCTCCTTTAACGACCACGCCATATCATCACACCACCCCTGGGATTGAATGGCAGGGGCGTCTGGATCGCTTTTATTCCACCCGATGTTTGTATAAATACCTTCTCTTGTTTTGGCCCAATGACAAGCGCAGGTTCAGATGGTAAATCTCCAATAACAGGAACATAACGTTTGTGTTCACCCGTTGTTGTCTTTCCCAGTATGTCTGTTTTGTAGGCGGTCCCGGTAATATAGTAGACAACCCAGAGATTTCCTGCAGAAGGACCTCCACTACCACCAATACAGAGGTCAGGACCCGTGGGATTCTGTTGAGTTGTATCCGAAGGAATAAATGTTGTAAATATCACCGCGCCACCTAAAACCACCGGAGCGGTAATTACGCGTTCCCCTGTGGTGAAAAGAAATCTAATAAACCATCCCTGCTTTAGGTTTACTGCATTGACAAGATCATCCCAGGTATCAATTCCCGGTCCTGCACCTGAAACTGAATCATCAAAAACCTTCACATTCGTCACATTAAAAAGGTCGTCGTAGGTAAATGCAGGAACTGTAGCAGTTCCACGGGTAGTATCATCTCTAATTCCAATGAAAACCATCGTATCTTTATTGGCTGCGTCAAGATTTGAAATGTATTTACCACTACCAAAGTATATCCATAATCTCCCATATTCATCAGTGGCCACCGATCCTTCAGCAGTAACCGGTTTATTTAGATTTATTACCTGTTCATACACCCAGTTACTCGGATGACTCTCACGGGTTTTGATTCTGTAAATTTTTCCTTTATTGTTTTTCTCCATCGTGCCAAAATATATAAGTTCTGTGGAATAGTTTAATCCCCAATCAGCAGCAAAAATATTTGTGATTGCACAGGTGTCATTTAGCATTATCGTACGCACCGTATCACCAGTATAAGGGTTCAACACAAATATTCTACCACGCTGAGTCACTTCGCCAACCAATGATTGAGGACCAGAGCCAAAGACTAAATACCAGTTATTCTGACATTTAACCATAGTCGGCACACAAAAAGTTAAACCCAGATCGCTACGTGTGAACTCCCATAACAACCTCGGGTAGTTGTTTGATTCTGGATTGGTTATATCAAAACAGGAATAAGAAGAACGATATGTATTTGAACCAACAGTTATTGGATAACCTCCCTGACGCATACCTGCGATTAGAACCGTTCCCCAGCCCTGTGGATGATCGACATCAGAAGGAAAGATTCTAACATCTGTCGGGTAAGGTTTTAAATCAACATAAGGAACATGGCAATAAGTAGAATCTCTGAGCCATTTCAATTGTGGTAAAAGATTGAAAGGAATATATGCCCATAGTTCTTGACCCAAAGGTTTATTCAGAGGGTCTATCTCGGCAATCTCATACATTCCACCAAGACGATTATATTTACCCGAATTGAATGCATGTAACATACCATCATTTGCCCCTGCATATACGACAATCCTGCGGTCCTTGTATTGATTCCAGAAGATATTATATGTGCCATCATTGTATATCAAATCATAAGATTCTGAAGGCGAACCAACAAGCATGGGCTGGGAGTAAATGATATCCCCGAGTTTCCACACATTACCATCGGTGAATAACCTTCTGCGCCATTTATTGTAATCTGTACCCCTTATGTAATTTATAAGTTTATCACAGGAATCAGCATTGCCACTATGAAATCCAAGGTGTTGGTCTATAGTATTATTCGTAGTAACAAAAGGAACCAGGAGACCACCAAGATTAGTATATATCGTTCTATTAGCTGGCAATGTTGTTCTTAACAGATTCCCTGCATTCCAGATAAAATTCAAACTCTCAACAGGCACAGTGTCAAGCGGGACCAATAATGATTCCATAGATATTCCCGCGGTGTCACGGAAACGAGCGGCCATGGTCCTGTTGAACTGCGTGGAAAAGAACATTTTTACAACATTATCCTGTTTTAAATGAAGCCGATTATTTCCCTGGGTCTCTTCACGCACCAATCCCGAATCGTCAACCCAAAGGGATTGAACTGTTCCCAGCCATTTCAGATCATAGTTAGGTAGTTGCAACCTGGGCCAAAATTGTGAACTTACAACAAAGCCTGCGCCTTTTGTTCCCCCACCGCTTACCGAGGTTGCTGAGGCACTCGTGACTCTTGCAATTGTCTGAATATCCACGAAAATCTCATTGAGTGCATCTTCAAGCGCCTGTCCATCCTGGATATAATAGAAGTGATCTGGCCTTCCATCATTGTTTGAATCATATTCACTCTGTTTATCATACTTTTTATATCCCGGTGAACCAGGGAGATCTGAATCAACAAAACCGCCGTGTTTGGCAATGTGTCTGAATAACATGGAATCTGCGTCATTATCTTCGCCGCGCGCAAAGAGGTAGATAGTGTAGAAATTGATTGTCTGGTTATCCGGAATATCATTTCTTAAATCATTGACATGGGCATAATAGGCATAATCATCTGCGGGTCTATCATGCCCCCATATTGGAGATGGTGCAGGTGGATTATTACTACCATCGCAATCATCGTATGGGTCAATACCATTGTAAGGATTATTAGCATAATCATAATCATAGGCATATTTCCAGAAGGCATTGTAATTGGAACCGTAAGGGGAATCATACCAAGGCAAATGATTGCAGGTAATCGTTGCAGCATCACTATTTGAACCGCCATCACCAATTACAATTGCAAACATTGGACGGCAGGATACAGAAACAGTATCACCGCCTACAACCTCAAACCACGGGTCCCTTGGAGTTCCTACCCAGGATGCATTCCAAGTATAATTTACTGGTGTGCGGGCAAAGTGCGGCCCACTCTGGAATCTTAAATAGTGAATCGCCTCAAATATTGCATTACCTGTGGGTGTCCCACCTGTAGGTTGGTTTTGACCGTCATGATTTTCATATACCGTGAGCAATCTTATCAAACTTGAATCAAATGTGCATTTCACTCTTTCATAAAATCGGCTAGAGGTTGAAAAAGTAAGCAGAGCGAATCCGGGTGCATCACTATCCCAAACATAATCATCATCTTTATCTGCAATTTCTCTAATAATACCTTTAGTTCGCTCCGTTGAATCACTCGTAACAATCCCATACCATGTTTTAGAACCAAAACCATTTTGGACACTTGGAACTTCAAAAAGAAGACGCGATTTATTATTATATGCAATGCCTTTTCCTCCCGTGAAAGCCTTTCGTGCAATATCCATCCTTGTCATAAACGCATAATTTATTTGGTTCCCAGAATATTTACCGCTTCCAGCTCCCGTGTGTTTAACAAAATACCAATTACCGCCAACATTAACTGAATCGTATGTATAATTGGGATTGGCATAACCATAATAAGTAAAACTTGGATTGTAAGGCTCATTCCAATAATGGTATGCCCAGAATCTCATACTTCCGGTCATATCTTGTATCAGCAAAACATAGGGTCTTACCACTGCGGTCTTGCCACCAACGAATGGTGGTGCAGTACAATAGTTGTTCATTTCTTGGGCAATAAAAACACCGCCCAGCAAAAGAATAAATGTTATGATTTTCTTCATTTCTTCCTCCTTTTTATACTAATCTATACCGATCACACGCTTTATTTCAGTCTCGGTTGTAACACTATCACCTGCCGGACCACACGAAGCAGCGAGAATTTTGTAGTAATAACTAGCACCCCCTGTAGCCAGTCCCTGTCCGGCACCAAAATAACCGCGGGCGAATTTTATCACTGCTCCCGCCTCGGTTGCGGCAAATAGCGGTCGGACATACACATGGACACGATAATTCCCTATATTCTGAAGAAATGTAGTGTCAACGATATTGTGCGCCTCAAAATTTTTATGGGCATTCAAAACACCTAATTCAAGACCTCCCTCACAGGCCTCAAATGCGGTCTGATAACGCTTCTGGCCCGCAGTCACATTCAATGCCCGGATCACCAGATAAACTGCGAGGCTGCCGATGATGAGAATCAATATCATTGTGCCCAATGCTACCAGTAATGCGATACCCTTATTTTCAGGAGCCTTGGGATATGAGAATTTAGGAATTTTTATCATAAACTCCTCCTAACTTCTATAATTTCTTGGCCAGGCAATTGTTTGTACAATCACCCGTTTAAAACGACGCTGGATATCATTTAAAGGATAGGTGTGGTCTTCTATTGTTATTGTATTATCAGGATAACGATAATCAGTTAATCCCCGTTCACTTAAGACCACAAAAGTTGTACGGATGATAAACAAATGCCTCATCAAATCATTCTGGCTGAAGTTACTCAAGTCATTGTGCCACTCAATGTAGTTCGTCATACTATCAATTATGCCATTATCATTCACATCAACTCCATATCTAAATTGGATATCTTCCACATTCTCAAGAAAAACCTCATTTCCCCGCATCAACTGGCGTTGGTTATTTACGTAATATGATATTCCATTTACTAATGAATTATAATCATACACAATACAGATTGCCCCCTGGCCGGCATTAGTGATTCTATTTAAGTGAAGTTCTAAGGCAGGAATTGTCTCGGCGCCGGCGCCATAGGAAATAGTATCTATATCTTGAATTACTAATCCAGTATCTAATAAACTTTTTTTGTTGCTCACAATGCCGATTCTATCCCCTATTGAAAAATTAGATATTGTCTCCTCATGACGATACACCTTTATTCTATCACTATTCAACGCCACCTCAAGCACCGGTGCCCAGTTTGCACGCGACGCCTCAAAACTAAATGCCATACTCCTCATTCCCAAACTATCCCTTGTATTGCTGTAATTTTGGGGGAAAAATACTTGGTCATTTTGTCCCATTCCATATCCTGCCATAAATAAATCCCAACGTAATATGGTCAGTGCTGCCTGGGCATCGGTTTGAAGAATAGATGTGGTCTGGACATTGATCGCCTTAGTCTGCTGCATTGTCAGAACCGAATAAATTGCTCCTAAAACAATCATCAGGATCACAAGAGACACCATCAATTCAATTAGTGTCATACCTTTAGTTAATTTAAACATTTTTGGTTTTCTAAATTTTCCCATTTTTTACCTCCATTTAACATAATCGGTATAGAAAATTCTCTTACCTTTGTTGTTGATAATCATTCTTATAGTGCGGGCACCGTTGGTGGGATAATTATCTGCTACATTCCAGAAAACACGGTAGGTCGTCTTTCCAATTGCTCTGCCTACGACATTAGTAGAATCAGCAAGATTGGCGAGAGTAGTATCATTAAGGTGCAATGAATCACAAGTTGGAGATACTAACGGATCACTGATATAAACAGACTTTAGAACTTCCATCCCACGAGTTATAATCTCACGTGCCTCCCGTCCTTCTTTCACTTTTTGATTAGTTCTCATACTTATAATTGTCAATTGAGAGGCAGCAAGAACGCCTAAGACAAGAATAACGATCGCCACCAAAATTTCAACGAGTGTAAAACCTTTTCGCATAACTCCTCCTTAATTAATTATTAGAACCATCCGCCATTACCGTAACGATAAATTTTAACTCTGCCAAGGGAATTTATACCAATACCGTAACTATCTTTTCCATCAGTTATGTAAATAACACCTCGATTAGCACCGCCCCTATTATCTATTTGGAGCACATCATTAGGTGGAAAATCAATACCGTCCCCGGCTGGCGCATCAACCCATCCTTCCGGTGGGTGACCAGTAACTCCAGAGGCACAACCAAAACTTATGTTACCTCCGGTGGTCTGCCCAAGTGAATATTCGTTTTCAAATGTTCCGTTTGGAGTAACATAAGTAACTTTGTATTTTCTAAAAGCAGTATTAAAGGTAATGGTATGGACAATACTCGTTGATAATGCCCGTTCCCTTATCTGTTTCAAATCTTGAGCAATCATTTGTGCTGCAGCCTTAATCCTAGCCTGCCTCTGCATACCTGCAAAATTTGGTACAGCAAGGGCAATAATAACCCCAATAATACCAATTACCACCATCAATTCAACAAGAGTCATACCTCTACTTACGCGTTTTTTATTATTTTTTGCCATAACACCTCCTTAAAACCATATTAAGAGTAAATATCATCATCCACTATATAATATAGCAAAAAATATGCCTGGTTTTTTAGAAAAGGTATTGAAATTTCATGCGTTTTTATGAAAAAAATAAATTATTGGGTAAAAAATTACCCAATAAATGTAATTTAATTCTCCCCCCAAAAACTCAACATTTTTGCTGCTGCTGAAAAAATGTTGAGTTTTGCGATTGATATTGACACCATTACGAATTTTTATATAATTTACTATGACTGAAAATAAACAAGAAAACAAAGAGCAATTACTGGAAGAACCTATTCCAGTTAAGGATATCCTCTTAATGACTATCCTTTCTCTTGAAGGTAAGGCATGGGCATACCTTGGTCTCACTGCCCACCCCGAAACCCAGAAACCCCAAAAAGATTTGAATGAAGCAAAACTTGCTATTGATTCTATAGAAGCCCTGTTTAAATTGATAGAACCTTTCTTAACAAATGAAGAGAAAAAAGACATTCAGGTCCGTTTGACCAATTTAAGATTGAATTTTGTCAAAGAATAAAAGGTGTGGAATAAATTAAAAAAAATATTACCTGAATTCTTATTATTTATTTTTATCTTTGCCGTTTATGTCTATTCCCTCTGCCCCACTGTTTATCTGATAGACTCCGGTGAACTTGCAGGCGCAAGTTACACACTGGGAATTGCCCATCCAACAGGTTATCCTTTATACACCATAATATCCTATTTCTTTGCTCGTATCCCTGGCGAACCCATAAAAAATCTCAATTTTTTATCAACATTATTCTCAATTCTTGCGGCTATTTTTTTGTACATTACCATAAAAAAAATAACCAAGAACAATATTATTTCAATCATAATCACATCTTTATTTGCGTTTTCGCCCATAATCTGGCGTATCTCCATCACGAATGAGGTCTATCCGCTAACTGGTTTATTTTGCGTTTTATTATTGTTTCTTTTATATAAATTGAATGACACAAGAATTTTCTATGCTTTGATGTTTTTTATTGGGCTTGCCTTCACGAATCATATCATAATATTCTCCCTTGCAATTCCGTTGTTTCTCTATGTAATAATAATATACCGACCGTCTTTGAAAATTATTATAACTGGGTTATTCTTTACAATAATTGCTATATCACTCT
>JBDRWD010000006.1:0-47153 GCA_039802205.1 candidate division WOR-3 bacterium | reverse complement strand
GGTCAGAACCCTTGCGGGCGCAGAAATTGCCTGGTGCAACACTTTTAACCTACAGCGTCTTTTCTGGCATATCACAGGTAAACAATATCAGGTATGGATGTTTTCTCTTTCATTAAAAGAAATCCTAAACAATGCAAAGCAAGGGATAATTTTTCAGTCTGCCAATCTTTTATATTTTTTTATAGCTTTTGTATTTGTGGGTTTCTACTATTTATTCCGAAATGATAGAAAAAAATTCTGGTTATTTTTAACAATTTTCTTTCTAAATTTCTTATATACCATAAATTACGCAATCCCTGATATTGAATCTTATCATATCCCCGGTTTTATTACGCTCCTATTCTCAAGCGCTTACGGGCTTTATGCCTTTAAAAAATATCTAAAATGGTTTATTGCTATACCGTTGATTTTGATATTCGCCCTGGTCAATTACCCTTCCTGCACTTTAAAAGACAATACCTTTGCCCTTGATTATTGTCTCGCCCATATTTCCCAATTACCAAAAAAAAGCCTTTTGATTTGTTCGTATTGGGACATATATTCTCCCACCATTTATTTGCGTAAAGTAAAAAATATATATAAGGACTTTGTAATAATTGACAAGGAACTCCTTAGAAGAACCTGGTATATAAAATATTTGAAAAATGAATACCCTGAATTCTATAATTCTGCCCAACAGGAAATAAACGATTATTTAGCTGAACTTTATAATTTTGAATACAATAAACCGTATGATCCACGCATTATACAGCAAAAGTATATAAAGATGCTGGAAAGATTTGTAGAAATCAAAGAAACAACCGGAGTATATTTTGCCCTCCCCTTCCCTGACTATGATTTGAATTCTGTGAAGCCTGATTATTATCGCATTCCGTATGGTTTGAATTATCTCATTACGAAAGACATTCAACCCGCATCCTTTGATTTCTCAAAATTGAAGATTAATCATCCAAGATTTATAAATGATCCCCGCCTAAAATTCAATATTGAAGCAGTAAAGAAAATGCTAATTAACAATATCAATTATCTCATAAGGGCAAATAGAATAAATGAAGCCGAACTGGCAAAGAAGTGGCTAAATGACTTTTCACACTATAAATAAACTTTAACATACGTTATTGCGTCATATTTATATGGTCAAAAAATTACTTTTTTTTACAATCGCGACTTTTTTTGCAGGGTATGTTTTATATGCCCAAGAGAGATTGAATAATGGCCCAGGAAAAATAACCGGCATTGTCGTGGAAGCAACTACTGAACAGCCGATTGAATTGGCAAATGTAATCATATATGACAAAAACCATAAACAGTTAAACGGTACCGCCACAAATGAAACCGGTAGATTTTTCCTAACCGGTATTAATCCCGGTGATTACATTATTGAAATAACTTTTGTCGGTTTTGAAACAAAGATTGATACAATTAATATAACCGATGATAACCCATTTTTAAACCTTGGAGTTATTAAACTTGAACAGAAACCGATAACAATTGAAGGTGTTGAGGTCACCGCCGAAAAGCCACCGATTGAATTCAAAATCGACAAGAAAGTTATTAATGTAAAAGAGCACTACACAAGTCAATCTGGCACCGCGGTTGATGTACTTGAGAATGTTCCTTCAATATCGGTTGATGTTGAAGGAAATGTAAGTCTGCGTGGCAGCACGAATTTCAGAGTTTTGATCGATAACAGACCATCACTCCTTGAACCAAGAGATGCCCTCCAGCAGATCCCAGCAAGCTCGATTGACCGAATAGAAATAATAACAAATCCATCTGCCCGTTATGACCCCGAAGGGATTGCCGGGATAATAAATGTAATAACAAAAAAGAACATTCAATCAGGCATAAATGGTATTGCAAATCTAAATCTTGGCCTTGAGCAAAAATATTCTGGTGATTTTTTATTGAATTATCGTTACAAAAAATTTCGAACATTTTTTGGTGTTGATTACAACAACTTCAGGTTTCCGGGAACAGAGATTGAAAATAGAGAAACGAAAACCCGGGATACTACATTTTATTCATTAACCCAGGGAAGCAGTTCCTGGTTAAGAAAATTTTATGGGTTTAAATTCGGCACCGAGTATATAATAACTTCAAAAGCCAAAGCAAGCATAAACATTGAATTGAGGAAAAGAGGTATGGAACGTTCCTCTACCCAGGAATTTATCAAATGGTCAATCCCAGGAGATACAACAATCTTTCTACGAAATAACCAGACTGAACGCGGGGGGCTAATGTATGGAATAAATTCAGACTATCTTGTAAATTTTAAAAAGGACCAAAAACTATCTACCCGCTTCTCTATTCATATCAACAATGGTGAAGACAAATCAACAAATGAACTAAAAACCCAAAATTCCCAAATTTACAATGGCTGGCGGTCTATAGAAAAAGGTCCGATGAAAAGATTACTTTTCAATCTTGATTATACACAACCTGCGAATCTATTTGGTGCAACAAATGGAAAAATAGAAGCTGGGGCGCAAACAACGATCGATCTATCCAATGGTGGGCAGGATGTATATCTTTATGATACACTAACCCAAGAATATGTCTACAAACCAGAATTCAGCCATCTTGCTGATTTTATCCATAATGTTTATGCATTTTATTCCACCTGTAGTGGCGAAATCAAAAATTTCGGTTATCAACTCGGCGTCCGGGGCGAATACACCTATCGATTTCTTGAATTAACCAACACCGCCCAGAATGTAAATATCAGAAGACTTGATATATTCCCCACCCTGCACTTATCTTGGAGATTTTCTCCATTTGACCAAATCATGTTCAGTTATACTCGACGTGTGAACAGACCGAGAAACTTTGACCTGGAACCGTTTGAAATCAGACGCGATCCCTATTCAATACACAGAGGAAATCCTGCTTTATTACCGGAATTTGTCAATACCTTTGAACTCGGTTACCAAAAGCAGTGGAGTGGTTTTTTGTTTGCACTTGATGGATATTACCGATTGACCGAAAATAAGATTGGAAATATTGACCGCCTTTATAGTGGTGATACGATATTATCGACTGTGGAAAACAGCGGCAGGGAACGGACCTATGGGGTGGAGCCCACATTGGACTTGAAAGTCCTCAAATGGTTAAATATCAATCTCTCAGCAAGTATCTTTAACCAGCGTATTGAAGGTACAATCGACAATAACCCATTCTCCAGACAAAATCAAACCTGGAGCCTGCGCAATATGAACTCAATTCTTTTAGCCAAGGGTACAAGATTACAAATAACGACCATGTATCAAGGACCAGAAATCATCGCCCAGGGTGAAAGAAATGCATTTTTTGTGGTCAATGGTGGGCTAAGACAAGAAATCATTCCGCGTTCTTTAAGTCTCACCATCCAGGTGCGGGATATATTCAGCACGGGCAAATTTGAGAATACCTCTGAAGGTCCCAATTTTTATATCCATCAGGAACACAAAAGAAAATCACCCACGCTGATAATGGGTATTAATTACAATTTTAACAATTATCGTCCGGAGCCTAAAAAATATGAAATGGAAGGAGATTCTGAAGATATGGAAAATAACTTTTAAATTGATTTTTTGCCATATTTCCATATAATAATTTATGCATATCCTAGTCTGTGACGACGAGGCATCCCAACGGGAGTTACTCGCTGGATTCTTAAAAAACCTTGGTCATTCCGTAACCATTGCTGCCCACGGTAAAGAAGCCATTGAGAAAAATCGAACCACAAGTTTTGATCTTGCGATTCTTGATTTAAAAATGCCCGAGATCGATGGCATTGAAACTATGCGGGAAATGAAATCAATCGATCCCCAGACCTATTTTATCATCCTTACAGGTTTTGGGACGATTGAATCGGCAGTCCAGGCGATAAAACTTGGGGCCTATGATTATTTAAGCAAGCCGGTTGACCTTGGTAAATTGGAGATGCTTATAAAGAGAATTCACCGAGAACAGATCACCAATCAGGAATTGGAATCATTAAAAGAGCAGGTGGCAGAAAAATTTAAAGTAGCAAACTTCATCGCCGAAAGCCCCAAGATGAAAGAAATATTAGCACTCATCCCGCGCATTGCTCAATCGGATGCAAACGTTTTAATCCTTGGTGAATCGGGGACAGGTAAGGAATTGATTGCCCGGATGATTCATGGAACAAGCCCCCGCAAGAATCGTGCCTTCATTCCCATTTCCTGCGCTGCCCTTCCCGAGACCCTCATTGAAAGCGAACTCTTTGGTTATGAACGGGGAGCCTTTTCGGGTGCCGAAAAAAGAAAATTCGGCAAATTTGAACTTGCTGATAAGGGCACATTATTCTTAGATGAAATCGGGGATTTACCCCTCACCATCCAAATCAAACTGCTGCGGGTACTCCAGGAGTTCACTTTTGAAAGACTGGGCAGCAACATCCCGATAAAAGTAGATGTTCGGCTCATCTGTGCAACAAACCAAGATTTGAAAAAGAAAATTGCTGCAGGAACATTTCGCGAGGACCTCTATTACCGGATAAATGTAGTAACCATAACCCTACCTCCTTTGCGGGAAAGGAAAGAGGATATAAAACCACTCGTGGAGCATTTTATAAACAAATTTACCACGCGGAGTAGCAAAAGAGTAAAAGGAATAACGAAAGAGGCATTGAGCAATCTCATCCGATATGACTGGCCGGGTAATGTCCGGGAACTGGAGAATGTCATTGAACGGGCGCTCGTGCTCTGCCGGGGTGAATGGATTGAACCCGAGGATGTCCCCCTGCCCACACCGATATCGACCCCATCCTCAGAATTGCTTTCCGAGGTGGAAAAAGACCATATCCTTAAAATCCTGGAAAAAACAGAATGGAATCTATCAGAGGCAGCAAAAAGACTGGGAATCCACCGGAACACCTTAAGGTTAAAAATGAAAGAGTATCAACTGCAAAAGCCCGGGCCGAAAAAATCTTGACTTTGCCGAATTTTTAACTATACTTGATAGCATGGATACAAAATATATCTTCGTGACTGGAGGAGTAGTCTCATCTTTAGGTAAGGGTGTGGCTACCGCCTCCATCGGTCTGCTGCTAAAATCTTACGGACTTAAGGTCACCCTTCAAAAGATTGATCCTTACATCAATGTCGATCCCGGGACGATGAATCCTTACCAGCACGGTGAAGTCTTTGTGACTGCCGACGGTGCCGAATGCGACCTTGACCTTGGTCATTACGAAAGATTTTTGGATGAAAATCTTACCCGTGATAATAATATCACCACTGGACAGATTTATTATTCAGTCATTACCAAGGAGCGCCGTGGGGAATACCTCGGTAAGACCGTTCAGGTAGTTCCCCATATCACCGATGAAATAAAAGTACGCATAAAAAAACTTGCCCAGCAGCATAAGGTTGATGTCGTGATAACCGAAATTGGGGGCACTGTGGGTGATATTGAAAGCCAACCTTTTCTGGAAGCCGCCCGCCAGATGCGGATTGATTTAGGAAGGCAAAATGTCCTTTATATCCATCTCACCCTTGTCCCCTATATCAAAACGACCCGGGAATTCAAAACTAAACCCACCCAGCACTCGGTAAGAACCCTACTTTCCATGGGAATTCAGCCGGATATCCTGCTCTGTCGGAGTGATTCCTGGTTGGGTGAAGAGGAACGAAAAAAAATCTCGCTCTTCTGCAATGTGCCGCCCAATGCGGTTATTGACGCGGTCGATGTTGACTGCATTTACGAAATTCCTTTGATTTTTCACCAGCAGAAACTTGACCGTTTAATCTTGGATTACTTTGCCCTCGACAAAAAGGATTATGACCTCACCGAGTGGGAAATATTCGTGGAAAAAGCCAAAAATCCACTCAAAAGCGTAGAAATCGCCATCTGCGGAAAATATGTGGAGTTACGCGATGCCTATAAAAGCATTATTGAAGCCTTGAATCACGCTGCCGTGGCCCATGATGCCCGTTTGAAGATTAAGTGGGTAGATACTGACCGGATTGATGAAGTCACACTCAACAATACCCTCGCCTATGTAGATGGGATACTCATCCCTGGTGGTTTCGGGATGCGCGGTGTAGAAGGCAAAGTAAAAGTGGTAAGATATGCCCGAGAGAATAAAAAACCCTTTTTTGGTATCTGCCTCGGTATGCAGTGCATGGTGATAGAATTCGCCCGAAATGTCTGTAATCTGAAAGGTGCCAACTCCACTGAATTTGATGATAAAACCGATTACCCGGTCATCGATTTACTCCCGGAACAGAAAAAGGTCAAAGATATGGGCGGAACGATGCGTCTAGGCAACTGGCCCTGTCAGATTGAACCTAAAACCCTGGCTTACAAAATCTACAAAAAAGACCTTATCGAAGAACGCCACCGGCACCGTTATGAGGTAAATCCCAAATTTTTCAAAATCCTCAATGAAAAAGGTTTGATCTTTTCGGGCAAATCGCCGGATGGAAAATTGGTGGAAATTGCCGAAATAAAGGATCATCCTTTTTTTATCGGTACCCAATTCCATCCCGAATTTACTTCCCGTCCCCTCTCCCCCAATCCCATCTTTTACCATTTTATTGAAGCAGCATTGAAAAATAAATAAAGCAGTGCGAAGTTTTTTAAAAACATTCATTTTTTTGATTTTGTTAACCCTCTACGGGCTGAATATTCCCCGCCAGCGGTGGTTAAAAAGGCGTTTAAAAGATAACATAAATCTCAATCTCAAAGCCACTGCCGAAAATATCAGTTTGATGCTCCTGCCCGCTAAAAAAGTCATAGTTAGAGGAGACACCGCCCTGCTCAAGAAAGGTGCGATACTATATTCCATCCACTTTGGTACCTGGGAATTGATGCCGAAGATTCTTAAAACCCATCTTCATGATAGAGAAATCGGAATCCTGGTTGAACGTTACACCCAAACTAATCCTTGGTGGGTAGGCAAATTTCTTGACCGGATTTTTTATTATTTGCGGAATTCCCCGAAGATAAAAATCTTTTACCCCGATGAAATATTTAAGATTGTTGATTTTATAAAAAAAGCGGGAATCTTTTCGGTTCTTGTTGATGGCGATAATCCTTTTGCAAAATTGGAAAAGATTAAAAGGCTCGCCCATCTGTGCTGTGTTCCTTTAATTCCTTTTGCAGTATATCACGAAAATGGCACACATATCTTAGAAATTGGCTGTGATTTAAAACAACTTCTGAGAGAGCGCTCTGCTGATTACTGGTGGTTTTATAAATCCCGGAGGCATTATTTTTATGGTTAAAAAAATCTTGCCTTTTATTTTGTTCATCCTTCTTGCGTGTGAAGAAGAAACGATAAAACAAACCATGGAAAAACATCTCCCTCGCATCACTCTGGAGAAATTTACCCTTACCGAAACCAACGAAGGAAAGAAAAAATGGATACTGACTGCAGTTACCGCATCAGTATTTGAAGAATTGATAAATGTTGATACTGTTAAGATAAAATTCTTTGACGAACAGGAAAAGGAATATGCCTGGCTTTATGGTAATAAAGGCGAGTTGAACACCAAAACCCACAACATCATTGTTCGAGATAGTGTATTACTGATAACTGAAGATTCAACTTATCTCTTTACTGATTCGCTGTTCTGGGATAATGCCATTCAAGTTATTATCACCGATGCCCGGGTAAAAATCATCAAAAAAGACAGCACCACGGTGGAAGGCAATGGTTTACGAACTACTCCGGATTTAAAGAAAATTGAAATCCTCGGGGATATTCAAGGTGCTTCACCCATCACCTTTCCCAAAATAAAATGATAATTTTCATCTTGCTCTTGAATACCACACCATTCCGAGCCCAGCGGGTGGAAATTATTAACCAGCAGGGCGAAAGAATTGTGCATCTCTCGGGTAATGTAGAAATTATCCAGGATACCACCGAAATTATCTGTGGTGAAGCCCAATTAAATGAAACAAAGGGAATGGTGGTATTAAAAAAAGATGTTCAGATAAAAGATAAAGCCGGAAAGATCCAGGCTGACACCGCAGTTTATTTCTTTAAAGAACACTTCAGCATTCTGAAAGGAAGTGTGAAATTGCTCTTTGAAAATCAAGTAATTGCTGCTGACTCCTTAGAGTATCACGGAAATAGGCGTTTTGTAGAGATGTTCCAAAATATTGTGCTGGAAGACATGAAAAATAAAATAATCGCCAAAGGTCAAAAAGGTTGGTACGATTTAAATAGCGAAATTGGTAGTCTCACCAGTGATGCGGAAATTGCATTGAGTCGAAACGATAAACCACCGATTGTCATCACCGCCCGTGAATTCTTCTTGAAAACCAAAGAAAATTATTGTTATGGTTATGACTCGGTGACCGCTTTGATTGATAGCATCATCATCTTTTGTGATACTATCGCTTACGATCTTAAAAATGGTAAAGGATTTATGGTTCATCCGCGCGCGTTGGAGAAAAAAAACGAATTAAAGGGAATAAGTGGCGAATTTGTCCTGAAGGATAATACCATCAGTTATTTTAAAGTCCAATCGGGAATTGCCAGTTATTGGACCGCTGATGGTACTCATAATGTTGTGGAGGGAGAAAATATCAATATCCTCTTCCGTGAAGGACGGGCATTCTGGGTAGAAATTACCGGAAACTCCCGGGGAAAACTTTATTTAAAAGAAAATGTTGGAGACTAAATCCTTAACCAAAATCTTTGGCAAAAGAACAGTCGTAAATCAGGTGGATATAAAAATCAACCCCGGTGAGATTGTAGGCTTACTCGGTCCTAATGGAGCAGGCAAAACGACCACCTTTAATATGATTGTGGGATTGATCTTGCCGGATGGAGGTGACATCTTTCTTGATGGCAAGGTTATAACCCACTTACCGATGTTCAAAAGGGCAAGAATGGGTATCTCTTTTTTGTGTCAAGAATCGAGCGTCTTTCGCAAAATGAGTGTGCTTGACAACTTGGTAGCAATCTATGAAATCCATGGGATTAAAGCTGCTCAAGCAGAAGAATTGGCGTTAAAAATGTTAGCGGAATTCAATCTTATCAATCTCAAAGACCAAAAGGCATATACCCTATCGGGTGGTGAGAGAAGAAGAGTTGAGATTGCCCGGGCATTAATTAGTCAACCTAAGTATTTATTACTTGATGAGCCCTTCACTGGTATTGACCCGATTGCCCGCGCTGAACTTCAGGAGATAATCTTGGGGCTAAAGAAAAAAGGCATCGGAGTTTTAATCTCAGACCACAATGTCCGGGAAACCCTTGAAATAACCGACCGGGCTTATCTTATATATGAATCCAAAATTCTCTTATCCGGTGATGCCCAGACCCTCATCAATGATCCTAAGGCCCGAGAATTATATTTAGGCTGGAAGTTCAAAATTTAAAATTCCACCTTTTATTTTAGAGGATAGCGATACTTGCCCCTTTCCCAACGATATATCTCTCGTCTCCCCTCTTCATTCCGGTTTCGATAGACAAATTTAACCTCCCTGAGTTCATCAATCTCAATGTGATAATTATTCTTGAACAAGGGGACAAATTCATTTTTGAAAAGCAAGCGGAAGTGCTCAATTGCTTTATACGCCTCATCCGGTTTTTCCTTCATTCCGTATAATTCCACCACGATCGCGGAATCCGACTGATCATAAAAACTGTAAATAAAAACATCAAACTGAACCAAAGCAACCTGCCAGGCGGCATAAGCATACTGATTCAACTGGGAGGAAGCAAAATCACCTTTACGAATAGCAATGAATTCATCAAGATTCGCTCCCCAGCCCGAAAAGAACAAAACAAAAACTACCGGACCAGCTGATTTTAAAAGAGTCCGTAATCTCCTCATCCACACTCCTTTTTGTAAATATTATGCATAATTTTCAATAAAAATCAAGCAAATTTCACGCTCGATGATAATCAAACTAAGTCCTCTCCTCTTTTTGTCAAATTATTTTCATACGCACTGGATTATTAGAGGTAGTCACACCCTTCAGGACGCGAAATACCCTGGGGTTTAAAGACATTTATCCGCAGGCTAAAGCCTGCGACTACCATTTACCGGTTACCATCCGATGACTCCAAATTGGCATTTTTTATTTATGCAAGGCGAAAGCCTTGCTCCACGCTAAATCATTGATTACCCTTACAAATCTTGCCCTTGAGTTTCATCCTTCATAGGATAAAAAAATATGGAGAGGGCTCAGATAATCGGATGGTTGACTTTATCGCAAATTTATATATAATTAGGCGTGTCAATCGATCCTGCATTTAGTCCGACGCGAAAGTACACGACTGGAGAGATATTTTTATTTATTCTGATCTGGTGCAAGAAAAAAAAAGATTCTTGCAAAAGATTTATAGTTACATTCCCTATAAACTTATATAAGGTAGAGAGGAGGTTGAGTGATAGAGCCTAAGGAATTTATTGCCCGAATTCAACCCTATAAGCCCGGTAAGCCAATTGAAGAAGTAGTTCGTGAATTAAATTTAAAAACCGAAATAATCAAACTTGCATCCAACGAAAATCCCCTAGGTACTTCTCCCTTGGCTTTGAAAGCAATGCGCAAGGCAATCAAAGAAACTTTCCTATATCCCGATGATAATTGTTTTTATTTTAAAAATACCCTGGCACGAAAATTGCAGGTTCACCCTGAAGAGATCATCGTCGGCAACGGCTCAGTAGAAATCATCCCGCTGGTCGCCCTTGCTTACCTGGGGCCAGAAGATAGTGCAATTGTCGGTAAGGGTGCTTTTATCTGGTATAAAATCGCGGTGAATATTTCGGGAGCACAACTAATAGAAACTCCAATGAATAACTACCGCCATGATGTCAAGGCGATGCTCGCTGCCATTAAAAAAAATACCAAGGTCATTTTTATCGATAATCCGAACAATCCAACCGGGTCAATAATTACCAAACAAGAATTAGAGGAATTTTTTGAAAAGATCCCCGAAAATATTCTCGTGGTGCTTGATGAAGCGTACCGTGAATACATTGACGAACCTGATTATCCGGACTCCATCAGTATTCTTAAGAGAAAAAAAAATATTCTGATTTTAAGAACCTTTTCTAAAATCTACGGTTTGGCTGGAATTCGCCTCGGCTATGGAATTGCCGCAAAAGAGATCATCGCCAACTTAATGAAATTAAGGATTAACTTTAATGTCAACCGAGTCTCACAGGCAGCCGGTATCGCGGCCCTTGAAGATGAAGAGTTCGTAAACAGATCAAAAAAAGTAAATAATCATGGGAAAGAATATCTTTACGATGCCTACAAAAAATTAGGACTTTTTTACATTCCGACATACGGTAATTTCATCTTTGTAAATTTTGAATGTGACAGCCTGGTGGTCTATGAAAAATTGCTTAAACAGGGTATCATTACCCGGCCGATAAAGGAGTATGGTTTTCCCAATGCCTTAAGAATTACCATTGGAACCGAAAAACAGAATGAACGTCTCATCAAAGCCTTGAAAAAAATTTTGTAGTTTTTTGTAGCAAATGAAATTTAGGGAGGTAAAAATAGAATGAAAAGCTTCAAGGAACTATTAAATCAAGCCAAGCACAGAGGTAAAAAGATTTGCGTTGTCGTTAAGGCTGAAGATGAACCGGTACTTGAGGGGATCAATCTGGCAATACAACAAGAATTACTTGCGCAGGTTTATCTGGTGGGTGATAAAAATGCAATACAGGAATTGGGTAAGAAAATTCATATTCCCCTTCAGAGCGTCGAGATAATAGATGTGCCTGGAGATTCGGAAGCCTTGAAAATCGCACTTCAAATCGTCAAAGAAAAAGGCGACTTTATGATGAAAGGGATGATTTCTACGAGTGCATTTTTAAAAGGTGTACTCGATAAAGAATATGGCTTACGAACCGGCAAAATTCTCAGTCATGTAGCAGTCCTGGAAATTCCCCGCTATCATAAACTGCTTTTCATGTCCGATGGTGGGATGAATCCAAAACTGGATTTAGAAACCCGCATCAATATCATCAATAATGGCATCTGGCTTCTGAATAACCTCGGAATTAAAAATCCCAAGATTGCGCTTGTGGCAGCAAGCGAAACCATCCACCCTGATATGCCGGAAACCGGGGATGCCCAAAAAATTGTGGAAATGAATAAAAAGGGCGAATTCGCCGGTGCGATCATTGAAGGTCCGTTCGGTTTTGATGTGGCTATTTCCCAAGAAGCCGCTGAGCATAAAAAAATTCAGAGTGTAATTGCGGGTGATGTCGATTTCATTCTGATGCCGAATATCGCCGCCGGCAATATCTGGGCAAAAGGGCTCATCTACTTTGCCCAGGCTAAAGCCGCCGGAATTGTGGTCGGGGCGAGCAAACCAGTGGTCCTGCTCTCCCGTGCCGACGATGCTACAACAAAACTCCACTCTATCGCCCTTGGTGTAGCAGTGGCCTAATAATTTTTAAAAGTTCAGTTACTTTATTCAGCCAGCTCTGCACACCATTTTTCTCGAAGATCTTCCGGGCGCGCATTAAATATGCTCTACCGTTCATCCCTCTTTTTATCCGGGCTTCACCCAAGTAGTAGTAGGCACGCGCCAGTTCCAAAGACTGATGCGCTCTTTTGAATATTTTTATCGCCTCCTTGAATTTCTTTTGCGCATTTTGCCACTCCCTATCAGCCTTGCCCAGTTTCCGGCTTGCCTGCCGAGCATAAACCCGCGCCAGTAATAAAAAAATTTCTCCCCTGTCGGCGCTTATGCCCAATCTCTCAGCAATAGCCAGGGCTTTTCGAGCATGAATCTTTGCGCTTTTAAAATCATTCAAGCTATATGCTATCTCTCCTTTCAGCGTATAAATTTGAAGCAAATTTTTGGGCGTACCAATTTGCTTTGCCATCTCTTCCGCACGTTGGAGATAATTTTTTGCCTGGACCAATGCCCCTTGGGTAACCAAAACTTCGGCAATGTATTTAAGATCGAGGATGGCACTGTATTTATCTCCGATCTTGGTATCGAGATGATGGGACTTCATAAAGTATTTACGTGCCTTACCAAGTTCACCAAACACCAAACTATCCAAACCAATACCTCTCAAACAGGCGGCAACACCCGAAGGATCACCGATTGTCTTAAAGATTTCCAATGCTCTCCGGTCATACTCGGTTGCGTGCCGATGATTACCAATTTTTCTCAATCCCTGACTCAGATTGTGCAATGCGTATGCCTCCCCTTCCCGGTCTCCAATCCTTTGGTAGATCTTTAAAGCCTTGGAAATATACCTCATTGCCTTTGAGTAATTTCCCAACTGACCATAACCAATCCCCATATTATTAAGGGTATTTGCTGCACCGGGTAATTCCCCAAGTGCATTTTTTATTTCCAATGCCCTGCTAAAATAGGTGAGTGCCTTTTGATAATCACCCTGATTGAGGAACAGATAACCGTAATTGTTCAAAGTAATTCCCACACCTGCACGGTCGCCAATTTTTTGTTTTATTCTCATTGATTGGTCATAATATTTTAATGCCCGACCATATGCACCTTTAATTTCATAAACATAACCAAGATAATTTAAACATCGGGCTTGTCCTTCCAGGTCATTAATCTTGGTATAGATTGATAGTGCCTTTCGAATTGTAAATAACATGTCCTGATACCGACCCAAAGAAGCATAAACATGACCAAAATAAAGGTGAAAGTCAGCCGCATATTCTCGCTGCCCAATCCTTTGAAGAAATTTGAGACCCCTCTCCAAATCGTTTAGTGCCTTTTCGTTAGAACCAATACGATTGAATAGCTCCGCTCTCCTTAGCAGTGCTTTGATAAATATCTTCCTCCATTGGTTTAATTGCGAACTGTTCCCAGCAGTCGTCATTTTTTTCAAATTCCAAATTTTATTTTAGTCTTCCTTCCAATTTTTCAAAGGAAGCAATTGCGCGGGTGAAAAATTCAATCGCCTCGGCATTCGCATAAACCTTTCTTGCCTTCTCCCCTGCCTCAAAAGAATAAATTAAAGCTTTTTCATAATTCTCTGCCTGGTAGAAATGATAAGAAAGCAACCCCAGAAACTCTTCTTTACGCTCCTTTAACATCTGCTCCACAAATTCACCGATTCTATTATGTAATTCTTTTTTCCGGGCAAATGACAATGTCCCGTAAGCCACTTCTTGAGTCAGGATATGTTTAAAGAAATATTTTACCTGACGACCACCTTTTTGTTGTCTTATCAGATCAAACCGCTCCAGATTGCTAAGTGATTTTTTCAAAAATCTCTGTGAACCATAAATTCCCTTGAGCAAAAACTCATCAAACTCGCGACCCAGCACCGAGGCTACCTGTAAAACATCCCGATCATCGAGGTCAAGCCGATCGATCCGCGAAAGAATCACGGCTTCAACAGAATCGGGAAGTACCAGCTTTTTTATGTCGCCTCGGAAGCGCCAGCCTCCCCTACCTTCTACGATATAACCCTGTTCAATAAGGGATTTTATCAACTCTTCAATGTAAAACGGATTGCCCTGTGATTTATTAATTATTATTTTCTGCAAATCTTCAGGAATTTCCTTTATATTCAAAAGATTTCTCACCAATTGAAGACTGGCATCCTTATCAAGTTCATTTAAGTTAATGATTCGACTCCACTCTTTTTCCATAAACTCTTCTTTGTTTTTTAAAGGCCGATAGACAAGCGTGAGTAGAATTGGTATATCCTGAATATTCCTGGCAATATAATTAATCAATTCAATTGATGGATTATCCGCCCAATGTAAATCCTCAATCACCACTTGAAGAGGTTTCTGTTGGGCCAACGACTTCAGCAACTCAAATATAATATCAAAAACTCGCTGCTTCTTAAGTTTAGAATCGAAATGTTTAGTAAGCTTGTTCTGAGGAAAATCTATTCCCAGAATTTCACCTAGCAATGGTAACCAATTTACCAAGCCTTTATCCATAATTTCTATTTGTTTCTGGACTTTGGCGATCCTCAACTCCATGGGATCTTCAGGCAGAATGTGGAAAAATTCGTTAAGAACATCAATCCAGGGATGGTAGGAAGAGACACTTTCATAGGAAAAACAATTCCCTCTCAATATCTGGTAGTTAGCATTTTCCGCATATTTTATTCCTTCTTGCACCAGCCTTGATTTTCCAACCCCTGGCTCACCGGTAATACACAGAATCTGCCCCTTACCGGAACGGCAGTGTGCAATGACATTTTTGATGATGGCGATTTCGCGTGCGCGCCCAACAATCTGCGCACTCTCCCTAAGCCATCTGCCCAGTGTCTTCGCCTCAATAGTTTTTTTTGCCACAAGTTGATAGGTCCTTATCTTTTTCTTCTTGCCCTTGTATTCCTTTGCACCTAAGGGAATATATTCAAAAAGGTTATAAGTCTTATTAAATATCGGCTCACTCACCACAATCGTTCTATCCTTAGCCTTAGCGCCTAATCTTGCTGATAAATTAACTGCATCTCCCAGTGTGGCATATTCCCTTCTTAAATAATTACCTACCGGTGCAGCAAATATGGATCCCGAGTTTACTCCTGCCCGAAGATTGAAATTTTTCAATTCCGGATGATGTAAAATTTCATAACAAAAAAGCACTGCTCTCTTTTCGTCATCCTCATAGGCATTTGGAAAACCAAAAACCACCAGAAATCTTTCGCTATCTTTATAACTATCAATTGCATTTATCCAGCCATCATATCTTTCGGCAGTGGTGTGGACAATTTTATAAAGCTTCGTTAGTTTGGTCCGGGCGTCCCTCAAATTATGTTCATAGTCGATCCCTGAAAAATGAAGAAATACAATAGCAATTTTTCTATGTTCCCCATCTTGGGGACCAAAACTTGGCTTATGGGCAATTCTTTTTAATAACCATTGCGGAAGATAATTTTCCAGTGCCGGAGTTATTTTTCTAATCCCTGACACTTCTATTTCAGGATGAACCACGGGCTCCAAAATTCGTCTTTTCGTCCGAACATATTGCCACCCACCTTTTTTCGGTTTAAAAACGACATTATTAAGGTCATTTTTAATCTCCGCACTAACCACTATCTGCCCAGGGCCAGCCAAATCAATTATTCTCATTAAATAATTGATCGCTTTTCCGCCCAGAAAGAAATTATTTGTCAAATCCTGAAAATATACTTCACCCTTGGTAAGGGCTAAATGGACTTTAATGCGGAATTTCCCAACGCGAGTGGTGGTCTGGGCATGTGTTTTTACAAACGTGAGGATCTCCTGCGCCGCACATATTGCCCATTCGCTTGCTAAAGAAGTGCCTTCTTTTGCCAGAAAGAATACTAAAAAAGCGTCGCCACCAAAACGATAGATATCACCATTCCACTTATACACAATCTTAATGAGTGGATCAAAAAAACGATTAATTATACTGTTAACCTCTTCTGCCCCCGCCTTCCCCAAACGCGTAAGTCTCTCACTCATCGCAGTGAAGCCTGAAATATCAGCAAAAAGAAGGACGACCTTTAATCTTTCACTAATTTCGTGCTGGGGATCATAAATTTTTGATAAAATAATTTTACGCGGCAGAAAACTCGCCAGCGCCGTCGCAAAATCTTCTTTGGATTTTGCCATCCGTGCTCCTGCTTTTGGATTTTATCCAGAATCTGTCAAAAAATCAAGAGTCATATCTTTTGAAATTACAAAACCCTCAAATCCATTTTGGTCGCCGGATTGACTTTTAATAAAGTAAGAATAAAATATTCTATTCTATGCAGGATAATAGATTCTTCTCGGAAACTGAGGCAATATTGGCAACCCTGAAAAACAAAAAGTTTACCACGGTTTCCGGGTTTGCGGGTTCTTCGTTGTCAATTTTTATAATTGAACTTGCGAAAATATTCAATCAAATACTCTATGTGACTAACCCCAACAATATTGAAAGATTTGGTCCGGAAATTGCTGCCCTCTTTCCCGACACCGCAATAATAGACGCCGCAAGCCCATTTTTTGAATCCGCACACATTATTATAACCAGCGAAGAATATTTGAACAAAATTGTCAATGTGAAGGAACGATACGAACTTCACATCGGTATGACCATCAATCGTGATTTATTTCTCACCAAACTTTCGGCAAGCGGATTACAGCGCGAAGAACTGGTCGAGGAGGAAGGCGAATACTCAGTTAGAGGTGGTATCATTGATTGTTGGCTATATGACTCAGAACCTCTCCGAATTGAATTGGAAGGCGATATAATTGCCTCTTTGCGTAAATTTAATCCCCAGACACAACGCTCCGTAGAATCAATAAAACAATTTTCGTTGAAACTCGTCTCACCGGAAATACACACGAGAATCTGGGATACAATGAAACACACTGCGCTGGTTATCTCCGAAAAAAAACTTAATGATGCTGTGCAGCAATTGATATTACAGTCGCCATCGGAATTTAATCTTGCGTTGAGTTCCGCCCCCAAATACTATGGGAATCTACGCCAGTTACATATGGATATGAATAGCCAATTATACACCTACAAGTTTCTCTTACCAGAATCTGTAATCCCACATTTAGAATCCGTAATCGGCCAGATCGACGCATGTATCCTACCAATAAAAGAAGGCTTCATTGACCTCAATAAAAAAATAGTCTATCTTTCTGAATCCGATATTTACGGGCATCTTCCCAGAAAGAAAACAAAATTCCAGGGGCTTTTCATTGATGATCTTAAGGGATTAAAGATCGGCGACTATGTAGTCCATAATGATTTCGGCATCGGCCAATTTCAGGGATTGGTACCGATTGATTTTGAAGGTAAAAAGGTAGAATGCTTGCGCATTGATTATGCCGATGGTGACAAACTCTATCTACCGGTCGCAAAAATGAATCAGCTTGAAAGGTATGTGGGGTCCAATGATCGTCCCCCTAAACTCTCAAAAATGGGCGGTGAATTATGGCTTAAAACCCGACAACGAGTAAAAAAAGCTACGGAATTGCTGGCAAGAGAATTGATAAATTTATACGCCCGACGGCGATTAGTCCCGGGTTTTGCCTTTTCCCCTGATAGTGCCGAGATGACCGAACTCGAAGCCAGTTTTCCATTTGAAGAAACTCCTGACCAGAAAAAGGCGATCGCTGATGTAAAAAACGATATGGAGTCACCGCACCCTACTGAGCGTCTGATCTGCGGAGATGTAGGTTTTGGAAAAACGGAAATTGCCCTCAGAGCGGCATTTAAAGCTGCTCTCGATTCTAAGCAAACTATGATTCTCTGTCCGACCACCATTCTCGCATTCCAGCATTACAACACCTTTGTCCAAAGATTAAAAAATTTCCCGGCCCGGGTGGCGATGGTCTCGCGGTTTCAAAAAAAACACGAACTTAAAAAAATTCTCAAGGAACTTGCCGAAGGTAAAATTGATATTGTCATTGGTACCCACCGTCTGCTTGCTCCGGATGTAGTATTCAAAGATTTAGGGCTGTTAATCGTTGACGATGAACACCGCTTCGGTGTGCTCCAGAAGGAAAAAATTAAAAAAATTAAGCTAGGGATTGATGTCCTCTATCTCTCAGCAACACCCATCCCCCGGACTCTTTACATGAGTCTGGCTGGAATCAAAGATATCACTGTCCTTTATACTCCTCCACTGGGACGTAAAGAAATAGTAACCAGAATCATCCCATTTGATGAAGAGGAGATAAGAAAAATAATCTTATTCGAATTGAACCGCCGGGGGCAAATATTCTTTGTGCACAATCGCATTCAGACGATTGAAACAATAAGAGATCGGTTAAAAAAAATCCTGCCTGATTTACGCATCTGTTTGCTGCATGGAAGAATCAGGTCCTCAATAAGTGAGCGAAAGATGCTTGAATTCATTGAAGGTAAATATGACCTGCTTTTGGCTACTGCCATTATTGAATCCGGCATTGATATGCCTAATGTTAATACGATTATTGTAAATGAAGCCGATAAATTTGGACTGGCTGATTTGCACCAACTTCGGGGTCGTGTGGGACGCTCAGAGGTTCAGGGTTATGCCTATTTCATCATCCCCACCAAGATAACTGAAGAAGCCCAAAAACGGTTGAGTGCACTTATTACTTATACCACCTTGGGCTCTGGTTTCCGCCTGGCAATTCGCGATATGGAGATAAGAGGGGTGGGTAATATCTTAGGAAAGGAACAATCCGGTTATATATCAGCGGTCGGCTATCATCATTATGTTAAAATTCTTAACCAGGTCCTTAGTGAATTACAGGGGAAGGAATACGTTTGGGAGCCGATACTTAATTTAAAAATTCCGGGCTATATTCCGGCTGATTACATCTCCAGTGCTTATGAGAGAACTGCACTCTATAAACGGATCATGGAGGTGCAATCGATTCCCGAATTAAAAACTTTAAAGGAAGAGCTCATCGATCGTTTCGGCAAATATCCAGAAACCGTTGAAAACCTTTTTACAATCGCAAAAATTAGGCTTAAGGCAATAAGTCTAAATGCCCATGAGGTAATGCAAGTAAAAGATACTATCCGTTTCTTCCGCGCCGGCAACTTGATACAAGAATTAAACATTACTGCGCTTTAGAGATGTCAACTCCCACCACCTCATTTTCAATCTTGTCCAGATATATTAAATTGCCTGACTTCATAAATATTTCGTTGGCTTTTAAAAAGAAATCAAGTGCTTCAGCATACCGATTCTGCCTTTTAAAGTTTAATCCCATATAGTAGTATATTTCTGCAGTAATTGCATTCTCGGGCAATTTCACAGTGATATTGAGAGCCCGGTCAAAATATTCCTGAGCCCGTTTAAATTCACGGGAGGCGGATAATACTCGGCCATTATATATATATCCATAAACACGCCGATTGATATCAGGATTTTGGGCTAAATCGGCAAGGAGCCTTTTGGCTAATGATTTAGCCCGGGTAAGATTTGAAGACGCCAACCAATATTCCATTTCTTCAAACTGACAATCAAAGATGTATTGTTTTAATTTCAAACTTTTCGCATATGCATAAGCTCTTTTTAAATATCCTAATCCCTGTTTTCTTCTACCCGTTTCCCGGTAAAATTCGCTGAGATGAACATTGATAAAACAATAGCCTTCAGTAAAATTTGTCTCCCGTGCATATTTCAATGCCTGTTGAAAATTTTCCCATGCCTTATCCACCATCAGGCGACGCAGATAGATCATACCCAAGTTGTCGTAAATAAATACCATGTCCCTTTTTGCGTTAATTAATTTTGCGATATTTAGGGCTTTTACTAAATAATCTTCGGCTTTGAGCAAGCTATAGTGAAAATATAAACTACCCAAATCCAGAAGTGTTACCACAATTCCTGATTGATAACCAATTTCCTCATAGAGCTTCAATGCGTGGTGGTAATACTCCTCACTTCGGGAAAGATTCAGTTGTTGTTGATAAACCACTGCCAGATCTAAATAACACGCTGCCATTCCTTTTTTATCCCCAAGTTTTTGCCGGATTTGCAACCCTTTATTAAGATAAAAAATTGCCTTCTCAAGATCGCCTAAATACAAAAAAGCAACCCCCAATGTTATATATATTACTGCCAGTTCGTCCCCTGGTATCAATTTTTTTTTCTTAAGCAAATATTCGCATTCTTTTTTTGCCTTCTGATACTGCCCAAGACGGGTATAGATCCAGGCGATATTGCCTTTGAATTGATAAACGGCACTGGGCTCAGTAGCAATCTTCAACCCCTTATTAGTATAATGCAATGCGTTGCGATAATCACCCATCGTTTCGTAGATTTGAGAGAGCTTGTGATATATTTTATAATCCCGGGGATTGGTTTTTAAACAGGCATTAAGATTGGCTATTGCCTTTTCATTTTCTCCCATCAAATAATAAATCTCCGCGAGATTCATTTTTATCTTGTACAACTCATCAGCATTCTTTTCAAATTTAGACGCCGTTTCAAAAAATTCCACCGCCGCTTTATGAGCATAGTTTTCTTTGCATTTAAAAGCCGCCTGCTTGGAATAGAACAACGCCTTAGCCGAATCTCGCGCCTGGATGAAGTGCGCCGCAAGTTGCTCATAATAACCATGGATACGGCCGCGAAAATATTTTTCCATTGCCTCGCCCACCTGACGATGATATTTTACCAAATCACTTTGGGGAATATTTTTATAAATAATCTGCCGCACAATATCTTCGCTGAAGAAAAAGGTATCATCACCCCGTTCTTTAATGAAACCCAGCCGCAGCAACCGGTCCAGTGCATCCATAGTTTCGCCAACATTCTTCCCAAGGCAGAGGGCAATAATTTCGTAATTAAACTCCTGACCAAATACTGCGCTAACTTCTAAGAATGATTTTGTTTCTTCATCCAGAAATTGTATTTTTCGTAAAATTGTCGCCTCAATGCTGGTAGGTACCTGTATTTCCTTTTCCACCGTAAGTACCCATTCTTTGCCATTGTAAAAAATATGACCCTGACGCTCAAGTTCCCGGAGTATTTCTTCAATGTAAAAAGGATTACCACCACTCATTCTATAAATAAACTCGCTCAATTGCCGGGAAACACTTCCCATTATTATTTCCAGTAACTTTTCCACCTGGAATTCATTTAAAGGAGGAACATCAATTTTGGTATAGAAATTTTCCCGCGCCCAAATCCCCAAAAATTCATTGATGGGGGCATCTTTAATCTCTTCAATACGATATGTCCCCAGAATATGCAGATTCTGAGGCATGCTGCGAATTAAGAAATCTAAAAGTTCGCAACTGGTGCGATCGGTCCAGTGTAAATCATCAACAAGCAGCAAAACAACCCTTGGTGCAATAAATTCGGCAAGTTTAATAAAGAATAATTTTATACTCTCAAACAAGCGATACTTATCAAGCCCTTCGCTTTTTATAGAAACAATTGTATCCTCGGGTAGCAGTTTTATCAATTCCTCTCGGTGTACTTCCGGCAATTGCTTTAATACACGTTGAATTAATATAAAATCGCTATTTACAAAATCCCTGAACATATTGCAGAAAGGATGATACGGAACCAGAGCAAGGGCTGCATAGGAATTTGCCCGCAGGAAAAGATGCGATGTAAAGAGGTTTCGCACCTCCAGTGCCAGACGTGTTTTGCCAACACCAGCAGTTCCACACAAAAATATTGTAGGAAAATCATTCCAACGTTGAGCAATCAAATCCAACTCTCGCTCACGGCCAATCACAATTTTTGCAGGCAACTCAATCTTCTTGGTTATCTCGGCTTTTAATCCAATCCGATTTTTCCCCTCCTTTTTTGCCTGATACATTAATTTATCTGCTTGATTGATTAAATCTTCAACATGAGTACCATCGTCAGGATACAAAGCACAACCAATGCTGCAGTGAATCAGGTGCCCGCCGATCTCGGTCTGATTCAAATTAGCCAAAATTCTTTGTGCTAATTCAAAAAGACCGCGGGCATCAGTGTTAGGAACAAGCACCACAAACTCGTCACCGCCATATCTGACTACATTGTCCACCTCGCGGACTGTATTTTTTAAAAAATTGCTGAACTCGATCAAAATTCTATCCCCCTCCAGATGTCCATAATTATTGTTGATATCTCGAAAATTATCAAGATCAATAACAATAATACCAAACTTAGTGGCAAACCGGTTTGCCCTTTTTATTTCATTATCTACCCAGTGATAAAGAAAACGCCGGTTATAGACACCAGTTAGCTCATCGTAATATATCTCTCGCATCGGTTAATTATAATCAGAAATTGCTGTTAGTCAATTTATATCCTGGGGTGTGGTCTCAGAAGGGTATTGTTTACGAAAACTCCCTTTGATTTTGTCTTTTTCATTCATAGCGCAATGCCTCAATGGGATTGAGAGCTGCGGCCTTACGCGCCGGGTACATACCAAAGAAGATTCCTACTCCCGAGGAAAATCCAAATCCTAAAAGAATCATCCACAGACTAACCGCGGCTTTAAGCGGCGAAACAATGGAAATCAACCAGGCAAGGAGCACACCCAGAAAAATACCAATAATACCTCCAACAAGGGCCAGGGCCGATGATTCAGCAAGAAACTGAAATAAAATATGCTGATTAGAAGCGCCCACAGCCTTGCGGATGCCGATCTCTCTTGTTCTTTCGGCGACGGAGACCAACATGATGTTCATTATCCCGATTCCGCCCACGATCAGTGAGATCACTGCGATCGCAACAATCGCTACAAAACCTACCCGGGTTATATTCTGATATAATTCAAATAACATTTGCTGGGTTCCTAATTCAAAATCATCGGGTTGATCAAGACGCAATCCATGCCGGCGCCGCATCAATTCCCTTATTTCATCCATTGCCTCCTCCACTTTTTTGGGTTTCGGCACGACACTTATTGTATATCCGCCGAAAGCCTTCTCAAATAAGGTTGTTCTACGCCGGGGAAAGATTTTTTCATAAAATGAATATGGGATAACGATAAGATTGTCCATACTCTGCCCAAGAAATGAACCTTTTTCTTTGTATACACCAATAATCCTAATGCGGTGTGCCCCAATATTTAAATCCTTACCAATGGGTGATTCATCACCAAAAAGATTTTTCGCCACATAAGCACCAATGATTCCCACATTTCTTTTATATAAAATATCTTCTGCATTAATATCACGTCCCACCTCGACAATGTAATTGTGCGATTTAGAAAAATCTTCACTTGAACCCTCAATGGAAGTTCTGGCAATCTCTTTATCCCGATACTTTAATTTGGTAAAGTTCTGCTCAATTGTGGGGATTGCTGTCTCCACCGAGGGTAATTGTTTAATAGCCAGGGCATCCTCCGGGGTCAAATCCGGGCGCTGAGCGATCTCTTCAATATTAGCTGGCCCCATCTGGACCATTGAATACTTGGTAACAAATATCAAATCTGAGCCAATTGACCTTATCTGTTTTGCCACTGATTGATTCAGTCCTTCAATGAGAGAGAGAATTACAATAACGGTCGTTACTCCGATGATAATACCCAGCGCTGTGAGAAAAGAACGGAGTTTATGTGCTTTAAAGGTCTGCAATGCGATGTCAAAAATGTCCCTCATAGCTTATTCGGGAATGATCTTCCCATCAATAATTTTGAGAATCCTCTGCGCGTGCTGAGCAATGTTCGGATCATGGGTGACTAACACCACGGTATGTCCCTCTTTGTGCAACTCATCAAATAGCTCCATAATTTCTTTTCCCGTCCTGGTGTCAAGATTACCGGTTGGTTCATCCGCGAAGAGGATTTTAGGATTATTGATTAATGCCCGGGCGATTGCCACGCGTTGACATTCACCGCCCGATAATTCATTCGGTCGGTGGTTCATTCGGTCGGCAAGTCCCACTTTTTCCAAAATCGCTGCGGCGCGTTCTGTGCGTTCCCTTTTTTTGACTCCAGCATAAACCAAAGGCAGGGCAACATTTTCTATAGCGGAAAGCCGGGGTATGAGATTAAAATTTTGAAAAACAAAGCCGATAAACCGATTCCGAATCTTCGCCAATTCGGCATCAGTATAATCCGAAACCTTTTTGTCGGCAAAGTAATATTCGCCTCGAGTGGGTGTATCCAGACAACCCAGAATATGCATCAATGTTGATTTCCCGGAGCCGGAAGGACCCATTATGGAAATATATTCATTCACTGCAATCTCCAAGCTTATCCCCCGCAAGGCTACAACCTCAACCTTGCCCAGATTATATACTTTATAGATATTTACTGCACGACAGAGGAGCATAAGAGTCAAATGGATAGTGCCAGACACCCCTGATGAATAGGTGGGAGTTTTCTTTTCTCATTTTTCCAATTCTGTCTCTTTGAAGTCCACCTTTGTTCCTTCCTTTAACTTTGAAAGCACCCGGTAAGGTCCCACGACAATCGTATCTCCTTCGTTAATACCGGAGATTATCTCGATTTCCTTATCACTTGACAAGCCGGTTTGGACTTCTTTGAGAATAGCCTTCTTATTTGCAACCACAAATATTGATTCGGTCAGCTTATCTTTTATCTTTCTTTTGCCTACTGCTTGGATTGGAACAATTATTACCTCGCTCTTTTTGCCGGTTACTATTTCCGCCTTCACATTCATTCCGGGGCGTAAACTCTCTGAAAAATCAACAAGCTCTATCTCCACTTCAAAATCAGTTATCTTTTCCGTGCTTGTTGCGATTGAAGTAATAGGCATCAATCCCACTTTAATTACTTTTCCTTCAAAAACCGAATCCGGCAAAGCATCTGGAATTACTTCGGCTTCCTGACCTAATTTAACTTGAGGGATCTCGGTTTCATCAATCTTTACCACCGCAATCATTTTGGACATATCGGCAATCGTTGCCAGAACGGTCCCGGGATAATTCAGTGTTCCCATCACGGCGGTTTCACCCTCTTCAATATTTAATTTCATAATCTTTCCGGCAATAGGAGCATAAATTTTGGTCTTTTTATAGGTATCCAATGCCTGCTCATAAGTTGCCCGGGCAGATTCGTAATTCAACTCAACATTTTCAAAGTTCTCTTTACTGATCAAACCTTTTTCGTAAAGGCTTTTACTCCGCTGGAAAACCTGCTCCGCCTGTCTCAGTCGCACCTCGGCTAACTTATAATTTGCTCGGGCCTGGATGTCGTCTAATTCAATCAACAAACTACCCTTTTTTACAAAGTCACCTTCTTTATAATAAATGCGCTTTATCCGACCGATCGTCTCCGCCGAAATATCAACCTGGACCTTTGCCTTTAACTCTCCGTCGGCACTCACCTTGGAGATAATTTCGCCTTTTTTTGCCACCACCACCTCCACCTTCTCACCCGCGGTACCCGAACGGAGATTGAGAATAACAATCAATATAAAGATGATTACTATCCCACCAATAATAAATATTTTCTTCATTGTGCCCCCAAAGTGATCATTCCCAATAAATAAGAAAAATTTGCCTGCTGCAGATAATAATCATTAAGTGCTTGAAGATAATTAACCCGCGCATTGTAATAATCCTCTTCTGTTTTTAATAAATCCAAAAAAGAAATTACCCCTAAATTGTACTGCTCATAGGCAATTGCGCTTGCCTCACTTGCCACTTCCAGGCTTTTGCGTGAGAATCTTAACTTGTCAATCGCTTCCTGAAAACCATAATAGCTCGTAAGCAGTGCTTTCTCGGACTCAAGGGTAGTTTTCTCTAAATTGAATTTTTTTATCTGCAAATCCTTTTTTGCTTCCAGATAGTTAAAAATCAAAGATTTAATCTCAAAAATCGGGAAACTGATATTCACTCCATAATTCTTTGTTGTATTCCTTTCCAGATAATCAAAATCCAGAGAAAACGAATCCACTTTGGTATTATAGCCATAAAATAGCGAAATTTTTGGTAGAAATGCTAATATCGCAAACCAAAGGTTTGTTCGTGATAAGTTATACATTTGCTTTGCCAATCGGATGTTCCAATTGACAGTCTGAAGGAGCTTTTTTAGCGAATCCAGATCGGGTAATACAAATGTATCCGGGGTAACAAAAGTATCCGTCGGGTAGATATCTCGGTCAATGTTTAACAGTGCCTTTAATTCCTGCTGCGCTTGTGCTTCAAAAGCCTTGGCCCGTGAATTATTCTGCAAGGTTTGAAAATAGAAAACCTCGGCCTGAAGCAACTCCAATCTCGATGCTGAACCCAGTTTGTATTTTATCTCCGCAAGTTTTTTATTCTCTAATGCCCTTAGCATTGCTTTATCTGCAGCCTTTACTAACTCATTAGCAGTAATGATATTGTAATATGCTTTTTTGATATTAAGCACCAAATTGCCGACATCTTGCTGATATTTAATGGTTGCTCCTTGCTTTTGTCCATGAGCAGTAAATATTGCGCTTATTACATCAAGATCAAAGAGAGGAAAAGTAAAATTGATTGATCCAGCGTAGTAAGTGCTTTGGATTTTTTGATATTCACTCTCAGTCCAAGAACCGGTTGTAGAATTAGTGGGCAAAAGATAAGAAAGAGCCCTTAAAAATTGAATCTTAGTCTTTGCCAGTGTCGCTTGGGATTCCAGGTACGTGGGGCTCCGGTTTAAAGCAATATCAATTGCTTCCTGCAGGGAAATTGTATCAATTTGCATGAGGAAAATAATGGCGAAAAACATCGACAAATTATATCCATCTTTTCACAAAAATCAAGCAAAAATTTGATTTTGGGAAATAGGAATGGATACAATTTTTATTACTGCTGATAAAAAAAGAATCACTTTGCTTTTATCACAAAAATTTTAATTAAGGTCGGATTGAAATTTCTTTAGTAGTTCAACAAACGCAGAAAAATCGCCATCATTGAAAGAATCATCTGCAATCCTTATTCGTGGTCCACTAAAAAGGGTGATATATGCTGTAGGCTTTATTACCTTGCCTCCAATCATAATTGTAACTATGCGCCGACCCAGTTTTGTAAAAAAATCAATACCAGTTATTTGTTCTTTATTAATCCTAACCAGTCTTCTTTCTTTCCCCCGGTAGAAATTTATTCCGCTTTTATCTATCTCAATAGCCCTGATTCCCCTTTGCAACCAGATAAGAAAATCTATCACCATATAAAGTACCAGTATGACAAACCCGATAAGAAAAATGGCAGTGGTATATAAATTGCGTAAAGACAAGAGAATAAATAACAATATCCCCCCCAAGATGATGCCACCGAGATTCGTAAAAATCAAATAATTTGCCTTTGCTTCCATTCGGAAAATAATATCTTTCTTTAGATTAGCCCCCTGGTCAGGCACAATATCATTTGAAGGTCTCCTTACTGCATTAATTTGGGGAGGTGGAGATTTTTCATCAATCAATATTGTCTCCCTTTATTCCTGTCAAGAAAACTTACCAATTGGTAATTATCTTGCAAAAAACAATCATGAAATGGCAGCATTTTATCAAGATACTACATTCCCTCTTTTATTGCAAAGATATAATCGCGATTGTATGTCCGAACATAGAGTTTTTTACCTTTTACAATCATCGTCTCCGGGGCACTATCAAGTTTAATTTTTTGAATAATTTTACCGGTATAGCGGTTAACGACAAATAGAAAAAAGGAATTTTGGGAAAATCTCATCGCCAGTCCCCTATCAATATAAACGGTGCCCAGAAGAAGGGGTGGGGGAATTTTTCTTTCGTTACAATTTGTGCATTCTTTAATGCTACCGCCTTATCCATTCCCCTATTCAAATTTTTATAAAATTGTGACATCAAATATCCGGTGGATTGGTCATCTACCTTCCATAAACTTGCCACAAGCGATGGAGTTCCGGCATAGAAAAATCCCCTTGATAATCCAATCAAATCCTCACCTTTTGTCAAACGGGCAAGCGCGGTCTGGCAGGCACTGAGGACAATTAAATCTGCCTCTTTCAATTCAATTCCAAAAAGTTCGTAAGCCTGAAGTCTACCATCATTTTCTCTATCTTTTGACAATAACAACGCCGAATAAAGTGGTTTACTCTCATTGAATATACCATGACAGGCAAAATGGATGATATCATAATCTTTGCCGTATGATACAACTTTACCTTCTGATGCCTCACCTTTGTAGAAAACCTTGCTGGCAATAAAAAGCGGGGCAATCGTTTTTACTTCTTCTTCTGCAAATTTGAGCGATAATGCTGTATCACCAAGGTCCGGATTGGCAATGCCCAAGAATTGTTTTTTGTCTTCTTTTTTATCGGGTTCACTCCGAAGAAATTTTAATGCACTGGCACTGGGTAGATAACAGACTTCTGTGTTCTCAATAAGAAAATTTTTTCCATCATAAAGGGCATTAAACGGCAGATAATGGAGCACACCATAAGGAACAACATATGTTTTATGATTGGTGATTCTATCGATTATCGGTGCAATCAGAATGTTGTATAATTCATTTGCTGGTTCATAAAATTCTTGATCAAAAGGTGGTTGTGTTTTCATCAAAGAAGACCGAAAATATTCACAAAGATTTGAAATTTCAGAGTATCTTTTTGTGAGATTAAAAACTTCAATATTTGAATTGCTGATTAAGAATACATAACCTTCTTCGCCAATAAAATAATATTCAATTATAATTTCGTTTTTTATTAAATTCTGAAGTTCTTTTAAACCCACTGCCTGAACCGAAACAAAAGAAGCAATCTCCGGTCTAGTCCTCTCTATCTCTTTTCTTATCTCTATAATCTTTGATTGAATATCCTTTATTTCTGGTCCTGAAATCTTCTTTTCTCCAATCTTTAAATCACCACTTAAAAAGGCAAGTTTCGTCTCTTTCTCTTTTATTTCATTCATATAAAGCCTATTGTCGGGTTTCAACTTTAATTCGGCGGTCCCAAGCAAATCCAGGAATGCCCGACCACGGCTTCGCTCTGAGTAATTGAATGCCTCGGCATAATCCTTTCGGGCAAGCATAATCTCAATGAGCTTTTCATAGGCGCTCACACCACTACTGGCAAGCGCGACCTTCATTAAATCATTTGATAAATTTGCGGAAACCCGTTCCACAATCTGGATTGCCTTTTTATAATGGGGAATGGCGTTAATTGTATCTTTGTTTTTAAGGGCAAGGGCTGCCCACCCCATTTCCAGTTCAACTGTATTATATGTTGTGTCTATTATATCAAAACTTTTACGCGCCGATTCAAAAAACCATCTTGCATTATTCAAATCGTTCAGGGCAAGGGATACACTTCCGATTTCGGTCATAATAATCCCTTGCAATTGTGGCGAGTATGACGTTTCTGGTGATTTTAGTGCCCTGTTAAACATTAATAAAGAATTTTTATAATCACCATCGCCGCGATAGGCAATGCCGAGGAGGAATGGATACAAAAGATTCGGCTTGCTTTTTAAACTATCTACCCTTTTAAGGAATTCAATTGCCTTTTTCCACTGACCTTTTTTTATCATTTCAATACTGCGCAATTGTAGCACGAACGCCTGCCCCTCAGTATTTTGATTTTTAAAATTCTCCATTTCTACATCATTTAAATAGTTATTGAATTGCTCGTAGTCGCCGGTTTGTAGATAAACCAGGGCAAGGTTGGTATGGAATTTTGTAAAATCTTTTTCCCCTGTCTCTTCTCTGGCTATTTTTATTGCCTTCTTATAAAATTCTTCTGCCTTCTGCAAAAAACCAATGCTTTGATAAAGAACACCTGTATTTAAAAGAAGATAAGATTTTGCCGAATATAAACTCTGCTTTTTAATAATTGCAATCTGGTCTCGGGTATTAATTGCTGATATTGCCCCATCAATAATCTTTAAACCATTTTCCAATAATTCTATTGATTTTTTAAAATCCCCAATCACAAATGCAACCGAGCTTAGCCAGTTGTAAACATCAGAAATCAACTCTTTATCTTCAACTTTTGATAATTTCGGAAAAATAATATCTGCCAAAGCAATAAGTGAATCTGTTTTTTCATTCTTTAAATAATACTCGCCCTTTAACATCAGTATTTTTACTTCACCTTCAATATAATTTATTTCTTGAATAAGGGTTTCCGTTTGGGTATACAAGGTCTTAAATTTTTTATAATCATCTTTATTCAAGTAGGCATTTGCTAAGTCAATAAGCGTATTTACTAATTCTTTTGTATTATCTTCAGAACGATAAATATCAAGCAATTTCTCTTTCGTCTTGATTGCATTATCATAATCATATCTTCGGCTATGAACAAGATATTCAATGCCAAGAATCAGTTTTAAATAATCCTGATTATTTGATTCCTGAGCAACATTTTGACCGATGCGACATATTTTCAAGGTTGTATCTGCTGGCATATACTCAAAATACAATCTTGAAATTTTATATAAAATGCGTGCCATGGTCCAATTGTCATTTATTTTTTTCAATGTCTCAAGGCATTGATTATAATATTCGGCAGATTGATAGAAATTATCTAAAATCCGGTGCAAATCACCGAGGTTTTCTGATGCTGTCGAATAACCATCTAAATAATCTATTGAATCGGCAAGGGATAAAGCCTTCTTACCATACTCAATACCCGAGGCAATGCTATGATCTGGTATTACAAAATATGATTCGCATAAATCATTGAGAAGATCAACCTCACCTTCTCGGTCTTTGATAATATGATACAATTGTAATGCATTAAGGTATGCCTTACGACCTCGGTGTGAGTCATTAAAAAGATAGACATAAGTTGCACCGAGCGAATGGTATACCTGAATTAATGTGATAGTATCATTTACGATTTTTGCATTATCTATCGCCTTTAGATAATAGTATTCGGCGGAATCCTTTTCTTCTTCTTTTAGAAATATCTCACCAATTTCAAAATAATCTTGTGCCAAACCAAAGACAATGGATTTTTTTAAAGAGATTTGTTTTAATTTCTCAGCAAGCAAAAGTGCCGTTTCGAAATTAGAAGCGGATTCTTTGAATCTTTTGAAATCTTTGTATAAAACACCACTCAAGAATAGAACCTCGAGGATTCCAGCTGAATCAGCAATTGCATTTTTAATCTCCAGTGACTGATTATACAATTCTGATGCCTTATCAAAATCATTGAGCTTTCCATAGATAAAACCAATCGTTGCCAGGCAATCCGAGATATTTTTCTTCTCACCTATTTTTTCATACACCGTGAGCAATTCTTCAGCAGTTTTAAGGGCATTTTCAAAATCGCCGGATTTTATCTGCTCGGCAACTATTTTATCAAGGCTATCGGCTTTTTCTTTTAGATTTGCCTGACTAAATAACAGCAAAAACAAGAAGTTTAACATAAAAATTACTATTTCCAGTACTCAGTGCCCAGGGCATCAATAAAACCACTCTTACCTTCAAAAACTACTTCGGCAAGCCCCTGACTGAAGTCATGAGCAGATTCATATTTAGGAGGGACAATTTCTTTACCCATAATATCAATAAAGCCCCAGAGTTCATTTTTTGAAACACGCGCAATATTTTCATAAAATAATTTCTGGTCGGTATATAAATATCCATCTTCCACACCCGGCAGTTGTTCGTATTTCGGCGATACAATTTCCTTCCCATTTCCATCAACAATCCCCCATAGACCACTCTTTAATACTCCCGCATATCCATCTTCATATATTTTTATATCATCATATTGAAAATTTTGCACAATTTTGCCTGTTTTATCAATAAAACCCCATTTGTTTTGTTTTAATGCGATTACATTGCCAACCAAGCCAATCTCTTCATATATCGGTTTGGCGATTTCTTCACCTTTTTTGTTAATCAATCCATATTTTTTACCTTTGCCGATTGGTGCCAATCCTTGAGAGAAATTATGAACAAAATCGTATTTCAACGGAATCACTTCTTTACCCGTGGTATCTACAAAGCCCCATCTATCATTTAACTTCACCGCGGCCAATCCCTCAAAAAAATGGTGTGCATCATCATATTTAGGCGGAATGGTCTCTTTTCCCATTCTATTTATAAACCCATATTTTCCATCCTGCCATATCCGCATCATACCATCAGAAAATTTATATTCTTCTTCAGCAATATAATGGTCATCATCATTATATTTGGGTTCAAGGATTATCTTTCCGTTTGTATCCGCAATTCCCAACATGTATTCCTTGAAAAAAATTATCCTACCTTCGGAAATTGATTCAATAAGGTCAAATTCACAAGGTAAAACTTTATGCCCTTGTTTATTGAACAATCCATATTTTATCTCTCTATATCCATATTCATCAACCATTTCTTTGTAAACGATTATATAATCACCAAAATAAGAATTACGATGACGATCCTCCCAGCAGTCATCTGGCAGAATTGAATTTCCATCCCTGTTTATATAAGTGTAATTTCCGTTAATATTAACCCGTGCCACACCCTTGATGAAACTCTCTGCAATATCAAAATTAAAAGGAATTACAACCTTACCCGTTTTATCAATATAGCCCCAGCGGCCATTGAGTTTCACAGCGGCAAGACCATCAGAAAATCCAATCGCCTCCTCATATTGAGGCGGAATGACCTCCTGCCCTTCACTATTCACGAAACCAAATTTATCCTGTAATCGTGCCACAAACAATCCCTCGGCGAACCAACCTACTTCATCATATTTCAATTGCACAACTTCTTTTCCCAATTTATCAATGTATCCAAATTTTTCATTTCTTTCCACCATTGCCAGACCCGTTTTTTCATCAAATTTCCAGACATTATCATATTTGCATTCAATCACTATCTTCTTATTCCTATCACAGAATCCCCATTTATCGCCTTTGCGATAAGGAATAAGTTCGGGTGGTTGCGAAACAATGGTTTGAGCAAATAAGATGCCGGCATGGGTAATAAAAAACATTGAATTAACCACTCGGGATAAACTCGAAAAAAAAGAAATTTGTTTTAGAATTTTCATAACTTCCTCCTTATTTTCAAATTAATTGCTTCAGGTTTAATAATCATTTTGTTTTATCATCCTGTATTTTTGAAAGATCTTCTATTATCTCCATAGTTTTGCTCGTAAATATTCCATCTATTTTTAGGGTATCTTGCGCTCCCTGTTCGCTTATTCTCGTGTTCAATTCTTTTTGTAACTCTTCCACATTTTTAACATTTTCTAAACCTAATTTTCTCATCTTTATCAACATCTCTAAAGCGGCATACAGCTCAACTCCAAAGATCCCATCAGTCTCGATAATAAATCCAAGAAATTTTAATTTTTCATTCAACAAGTTCTGCAAATATCTAACATCGCCTTTTGATTCAATACTAATTATACCCAAATTATAAAAAAAGTCTTTATTTGAATTTATGAACTTCTCAATCTGTTCCCATTTTGCAACATTATAAAGCGTTTGAATATCAAGTTCCACCCTGAACCTTTCGGCATATTTTCCATAGCTCACCACATCAAATATGTTATAACTGGAAGATACACCTTCCCACTGCTCATTTTCATTGGCATCGATATATCCCCATTTATTATTCAATTGCACTAATGCACGCCCCTTGGAAAAAGGCAAGGCATTATTATATCTTAAGGAAATTACCTCCTTACCTGTCTTATCAACATAACCATATCTGGCACTTAGGTCCCCAACTGCAACCACTGCTTTACCTTCGGAAAAAGGAAAAGCACGATCGTATTTTATTGGTATCACCTCTTTACCTCTTTTATCGATATAGCCACATTTCCCATTCAATTCAATCACCGCCAGACCTTCGGAAAAATTCCAGGCTCCATCATATCGGGGTGGAATTATCATTTTTCCGGTTTTATCTACATATCCCCATTTGCCATCCGATTTTATAGCCGCCAATCCCTCAGAGAAATTCCTTACCAAATCATATTTTGGGAGGACCGCCTCTTTACCCGTTTTATCTATAAAGCCCCATTTATCATTTAGTTTAACACCTGCGAGTCCTTCGGAAAAACTCAATGCACCATCATACTTACATTCTATTACTATCTTCTCATTCCTATCACAGAATCCCCACTTATCACCTTTACGATATGGAATAAGCTCTGGTAAATTTGGAAGTGTCTGGGCAAATAATAACCCTGCAGCGGAAACCAAAACCACCAAAAGCATCATCCGGGATAAACCCGAAAAGTTTGGAGATCGTTTATATCTTTTCATAGATACCTCCTAGGATATATAAAATCCCTCTCCCTTTGTGGGATAGGAGATCTTTTGAACGAAAATCATCGCCAATCCCCTATCAATACAAACGGTGCCCAGAAGAAGGGATGGGAAGTCTTGGGATTTTTGAGCAGAGAAATCTGCGCATCCTGTAATGCCCGTATCCTGCTCTTACCATTTTTCAAATTCTTATGAAACTCCTGCATCAGCTCCGCAGTTGATTGACTCGCAACCTCCCATAAAGTCGCAAGACAACTTGAACTACCCGCATAGATAAAACCAAATGCCAGACTCACTACCTCATCACCCGCAATAAGTTTTCCTTCCGCAGTCTCACACGCCGATAACACTACCAACGGACAATCCTTTAAGTCCAATCCCCAGATCTCTTCTACCTTTAATTGCCCCTTCTCACCCCTCGGCGCCAAAACCAAATACGAAGAGGTCGGATCATAAGGCACCGCAACACCATGGGTCGCAAAGTGCAATATCTGACAACCCGAAGTTTTGAAAACGCTATCCTTTACCGCCTTATCTCGATACAATGCCAATATATCAGAATATAAATTAGAAATATTTTTTACTTCTGTCTCCGCCTCAGGCAAAGAACCATCCGCATTCGCAAAGGCAATAAAGGATGCACTTGCAATATCACAACCCGCTTGCTGTGCCACAATCCCTAACAGACTCGTAGAATTGATATAGAAAATCTTGTATTTCTCTCCAAGGAAACTTTTTTCTTTCGCCTTTTTTAGTGCCGAAAAGGGCAGATAATACAACTGCTGATTCGGAATAATACCAATAATCTCAACCCCGGAAATTTCAGACTCTACCGGCTCAATAAGATACTTGTATAACTCATTTGCGTACTCATCTATATCATCCATTGGAGCACGATTTTTTATCAGCGTGCGATACTCATCTATCAATCCCGCGATCTTTGTCTGCTTTACCGAAACTTTTTTGATAAATAAATCATACGCCTTCACGATAAAGATATACAACTCTTCCTCACCAAGCAGATACTGCAAAATCGCCATATTCTCAGGAATTATCCCCATATCCTGCAGTTCTTTTAAATTTGATGGCTCGGCATTCACAATCGTAAATAACTTGGGATTCTCCGTCTTTAATTTATGGATATACTTCTTGAACTCCCGGGTTTTTTTCTGGATTATTGTATCTGCTACTACGCCCTGCTTTTCTTCTTTCTGAAGTTCCCGTTTCATTTCTTCTATCTCTTTTTTTCGCTTTTTTAATTCTTCCATTTCTTTTTTACGCTCGGGATTCACCGGGTTGACCTCCATTCTTTCAAAGTCTTCATTCATCTTTATTAATATCAACTTTTCAGTCAATCGTTGTGCCTCTTCATAATTGCCATCCGCAACCGCAGAACGAATCAAACCATAATATGCCCGGTCCCTGCTCTCCTGCTCACGAATATTGGTCGCACCAACCTTTTCAAACCCCTCAACCGCTTCTTTGAATGCACCTTTGCCCAGTTCCGTATGACAGACCCCAACACCTGAAGCGATCATCGCCTTTAACCTATCCCTTGGCTCTCTCTGGGACATAAATTCCACAAGTTTAATAGACGCACGATAATTAATTTCATTACGGGCACTCTCAAAATTCTTAATCGCCTCTTTATAATTCTTGCGTTTTAAATTTAATTCCCCCAGTAGATAATAAGTATAGGCATCAGGGAATTTTATATCAAAATCATGTCTTTCATCATCGGACAGGTGGCTACATATCTCTACTGCCTCTTTCAGAAGTTTCTCAGCATCGGTGTATTTTGCATTATACATACAGGCATCGGCAAGAAGCCATAATGATTGTAATATCCAGTAGGGGCTATTCGTTCTATAGGCATTCTCCAATGCCAATCGGGCATATTTTTCTTCTTTTGCGTAATCCTTTTTTGACTGAAATAAAAACGCTAATTTCAAATAAAAATCTGCCCTTATCTCTTCAGAGAAATGATATTTTGTGAATTCCGCTTCGATACCGGCAATATCCGTTGGTGTGAATATTTCCGGCAATGAATGTAAAATGCTTTCGTGATAATCTGGTTTTTTGGACAAAATCTCTATAAATTCGGCTACTGAAGGTTTAAGATATTTCTTTAATTTTTTTGAAAATTTTGGATATTCTAACAAAATTTCTGTCTCAGAAATCCCTATGGTCTTTTTTACATCAATCTTTTCTCCTGCAAGTATGAGGTTTATAACCGCAAGGGCTTTATATATTCTTTTATACAATGGAGGGACTCCCGGATTATTTTCTATATAGTTTAGAAGATTGTACAACATGGGCTTAAATGTTTCATTTTTATCAATAAAAGATAATGCATAAAGTGCATCTCTCCAATTCACCATTCTAAAAATGTCTTGTTTTAATGTATCACTGAGGATTGAACAAATTCTTGGCAATCCCTTTTCCTCGCCATTTTGTGCGAGTAGGATTGCAATATAATCTTTTATACTATCTGGTACTTCAGGATTTTCGTAAAATTTAATTAGTGTCTGTATTGCATCAGTGCTACCTATTTCATTCAATAATTTAATAATTGAGATTTTCGTATCTTCATCACTGGTTTCAAGTAATGAAACTACATAAGGCACGATATAGGGGTCTGCCATTACTTTTAAATCATCCCAGTGTCCATCTTTCACCATCACCGGTATGCCGCTTTTGTCTTCAAGCATCCATAAAGACCAGGCAGCGAGCCTTCTTGCCTGAATCTGATTTGAATCAGCGAGTGCCCTTTTCAAAACCGGTACTGCACCCTCATCTCCAATGACACCCAATGATAAGATTGCGCCGTCATATGCTGTGCCATCCACCTTTCCAGTTGCTTCGGCACCGATTGCTATCTGATGCTCCAATATTTTAATCAATATTTCTATGGAGCGTCGCGAAGGAATATATCTTAAACCCCAGGCAATATCCCTTTCATTCGTTTCAAGATATGGTAAAATATAATCAATTGCCCTTTCATCACCTGTTTTACAGAGGACATTTATGAATCGGCTTTTATTCTCAAATCCCTTAACAATATTTAATAATTTTTCAAAATCGTCTTTATTATGAAATTCCGCAATTAACTCACAAAAATGTTCTCTCAATCCTTCGGGAAGTTCCATATTCATGGCAAGGTCAAAGAGAATTTGAACTGCGCCGGAACCAAAAACCGATTTTATCATTGAACTTAATTGATAACATAACACATTCAAATTGTATTCATATGTCTGTAGAGCAGAATCAATATCAATTGCTCGGTTGAGGGACTCAGTTTGAAGACGTTTATGAATTTTGTCTTTAATTGATTTATAATTTTTGATTAGTGAAAATATCCCGTTTCCTAAATCATTGTTACCGTAATGTATATTCTTTCCAATAAAGTATGTCAGATCCCACCCAATAAATAACAAATCAGATAACAATGTGTAAGCGTTATCACCTTCATTCAACGATTGTAGAATTAGTTTAACAGCCTGATTGGATTCGTCCTTCGGTATATGTTCAAGAATGTCTGCGATGCTATCACAAATAACTCTGCGATTATCAATTTTTACTAATGCAATTTTACTTTTAAAATTATAAGCGTAATGGTATTCTGGTTCAATCACAATTTTACCAGTCTTATCTATATACCCTAATTTATCTTTTATCTTTACAACCGCCAAACCCTCTGAAAAATTGATAACACTATCAAATTTCGGTTCAATTATGATTTTCCCAGTAGTATCAATGAATCCCCACTTTTCATCAATCTGGATAAAGTTCAAACCCTCATTGAAGTAAATACCCATTGTTTCGTAATCTTGCGTCTCTATAACAGGTTTTCCTTCTTTATTTACAAAGAAATATTTTTGATCCATCAATACAAGTGCCCTATTTTCAGAAAATGGGTATGCATTATCAAACTTAAAATCAATCACAACCCTACCTTCCTTATCAATATAACCCCATTTGTCTTTCTTTTTTCCTGCTGCCAAGCCTTCACTGAAATAATAACAATCATCATATACTGGCTTTATTACCCACTCTCCATTCCTATCTATAAAACCATAAAGTGTGTCAATACGAACAAGGGCAAGAGTTTCTCTGAAATTATACACTTCATCAAATTTTGTCTCTATTACTAATCTACCTGTTTTATCAATAAACCCACATTTATTTCCAATCAAGACTCCTGCAAGACCTTCGCTAAAATATGTTGCTGCATCAAATTTTGGTTCTATTACTATCTTACCCGACATATCAACAAAACCATATTTATCACCGATTTTTATTCGAGCCAACCCTTCTCTAAAAGATTCAATATCATCAAATTTTGGTTCTATTATTATTTTACCTGCTGTATCACAGAGCCCCCATTTCCCATTCTTATATACCTTTACATAGCCACTATCAAAACTACCATAAACATTTTCAAATTTTTTTTCATCCAGAACATTTCCATTCATATCAATATATAACCACTTTTCCGCATATTTTGCCTGCTCCAGCCAGTAAGAGAGTCTTTTTAGATAATCTGGCTCATTCTTCGAATCTTCGCCGAAAAGAGGGATGCAAAGTATTATTCCGAGGAATAGTAAACCAAAAGTGAATATTCCCCTTCTCTTAACCATTAGAGAGATTCTCTTCATTCTTCCATATCCTTTCCATAAATGAATCTATAGAAATATTTATGTGCATCACAGCGGCAGAATTTATCAGATGGGTCGGGGCATTTATTTATAATTTCTTCCAATCTCTTAAAATCTTCTTCACTATACTCTCCATAAAACCATTCTTTTTCTTCATCGGCGGATATAAAGACATCTTCATAGCCGAGGATAAAATATTTCTTACAATTGGAACAATACCAAAGGACGAATGTCTCTTCATTGCCATTTATCAAAAGGATTGATATATGCTTTCCACTATGTGAAAGTTCTTTGTTGCAATTCTTACACAGAGGATACATCGTTAAAAACTTTTGTTAAACAGAATATGGGGTGAAATCCTTTCTTGAGTTTCGTAATTCCCCATCTCTTCATTCCAGACATAAGTTCTTTCATAGAGCAGATTTATTGAGAAGAGTCCTTTAAAGAATTTTAAACCCGCAATTCCGGCGAGATAGGTATTCTCATCCATTTTAGTCAGGGTATTGAAGTCGTCAAAGTTATATTTGTAGAATACCCCACGCAAAATTATCGGAATATTTTCATCATCTGCCACAGCAATCCGTGCGGAAAAAAGCCCGCTTGAATCAACACCAGATACACTCTGATAGTCGGCTGAGAGTTTTAAAACTACACCGAGATTCAAACTACCGGAACCGTAAAATCCATTTGTATTTTTATCATATTTACTCAAAACCACATTCACAAGATCTGCGCCATATTGTTTTCGCTTTTTTTCGTAGAATGCATCGAATGGCGCTGGTTCAAAATCTTTCCCTAAAATCAATCCTGCACCATATAACGATAAAGAAACATCTGATTTTCTCATTCCACCTAATTGCACAAATAATCCTGACACATTGCCATAACCGTGTTCGAGTGTCTTGGCAAATTCACTGGCAATAAGAAAATGGAATGAACCGCGGGAAGTGAGATAAAATAGTAAATCACCACCCAAAACCTTATATTCATATTCATTATCCTGGGCATAGGTGAATCCCAATTCCATTCTCTGTAGAAGGTCTTCTAAAGATTGTGCCCATTTCCCAAGATACGCCCTGCCGATTGTAACCTCCATTGGTGAAAGATTGTTTACCATTCCGGTAATACCAATTGCATTATCCTTTGTTTGCAGGGTAAAGACCCCGCCCATCTTTCGGTTATTTTCATCTGCCTGGTTGAAATAATCACGCACGATCAATCCATAGCCGAGTGTATAATTGCTTATTGCGCCGGTTCCGACATAGAACGGCAGATTTGGATGTCCAATCCTCACACTCTGGAATATCTTTTTATAATCCCACTCTTTAGTGCGGATACTGTCTTGATTGACAAGAAAATCAAATGCGAGATTGAATCCAAACCATTTCGTTTCCATTGCTGGCCTTGATTTGATAGATAACCACTTTTCTTTATTGATTGTTGTCAACCCGGTCCCCAAGTTCAAATCAAAAGGCTTCCTCACCATTTCTGCAAGCCGCTCTTCAGGTCTGATAAGTTTCTGGACAATTATATCAAGGGTTGATACAATAAACGGGATATCTGCCTTTTCTCCCCGGATCGGCAGAACACCACTCAAATCAACCTCTTTCAACTCGGGCTTTAACTGATAGGCAAGGTTGCGCTCCTTTTCTGCTTCTTTAATCATTCCTTTTCTTTCCAAGATTATACTGTAATACAAATGTGCCTCAGGATATAGCGAATCAAGTCTTATTGCATTTAAGAAGAATTCTTCAGCAGTGCTGTCATCACCCTGGGCAAGCATTACCACCCCAAGACCGCATTGTATTACCGGATTATTCGGTTCAAAGGTCTGTGCCTGATAAAACTCCTGGACGGCTTTATTGAAATCTTTTTTTCTATAATAGAGATGCCCGAGATTAATATAAATAACTGCCCTCTGCGGATGGAGATTTTTTTCTTCATTAAAATACGCAATGGCAGAATCTTCTTTACCGAGTTTTGCGTAAAAATCTTCTATAAGATAATAGGCATCAATGAGTGTCGTATCAAACAAAACAGCCTTTTTCAAATGGGGTAAGGCTTCAGCATATTGTTTATTCTTTCCATAGGCACCAGCGAGGGATAATCTATACAACCCATTTGTAGGCTCAAGTTTAACTGCATTATAGTACTGTTCAACCGCCTTTGTATATTCTTGGGCAGTGTAGAACTCAGTGCCCTTGAGAAAATATTCCTGGGCAATATCAACTTTGGTAGACCAGCCAAATGCAACAGTTAACGCAAAAAAGATAAAATACTGTCGAGTAGACATCATATCTCCTTTCACCCTCACCTTAATCCTCTCCCTTCAAGGGAAAGGAGAGCGAGAGTCTCTTAAATTTTCCATTTTTATGGAAATAAAACCTTACTCCGACGGAGTGGACTCTGCTCTTCCAAAAAGCAAGGCTGAAGCCTTTCCCTATACTTGCCAGCATCTCAACCCTAACCCATTAACCATCTTTTGATGCCTCAATAATCTGAAATTGACTGACTGTGCCTTCATAGATATTAAAGAGCAGACCGTATTTGCCATAGACCCATTGCTCACCATTCTTTTGCTGGACAATGTCATCAGGTAGGCCATAGACATTACGAACATCGTTGATAGACGAACCGATACCGATATTCTTTGCTGTCTTTTCTGAAAAACCTACACGTGCAAGAATGCCGCTCACTTTACCTTCCCTGATAAATATTACAAGATTTTTTGTTGAATATTCCAAAGCAGTCATTTTCTCAAGCACAGTTTGATCATCGGGTTCTCCTAAGTTTTTCCGAACATTATCTTCGGACATTCCGATACTAATACCGCCAATTTGAGTTTCAGGCTGGATTTTATCTTTTGAAGATTTAAACTTCTTATTTAGTTTTGAAAGGTGCTTTACTGCCTCTTTATTATAACCCGAAACATCAAGTAGTTCTTTCCACATTTCTATTGCAAGATCTTTTCTATCAATAGTTTCATAGGTAATAGCAAGATTGTATTTAGGCATCGGCCAATCAGGATTAATGTCTATCGCTTTTTTATACAACTCAATTGCTTCTAAATATTCTTTCTTAAGAAATAAGATATTTGCTAAATTATTATAGAAAAAATGTTCTGCCTGTTTACCTTCCAGGGCCTTTTTGGTATACTCAATCGCCTGATCATATTTCTTGCGTAAGGCATAGATTATTCCCATGTTAGAGTAATAAACAATATTATAAGTGGTATCCATTTCAGACGCCTTTTTAAAAGCCTCTTCCGCATACAATAATTCATCAGGCTCACCCCTTAACCGAAAAGATGGTTCGGTGTAATAAACAGTCATAAATAACACAGGGGGATTTTCCATTTTTGACATCGCTTCAAATAAATAGGCAGTCCCTAAATTCGTCCAGCCCCAGGCACTGTTGGAAAAAGTGGTGGTGAATAATTTAAAATACTTTATTGCATCGTTGTACCGACCTTCTTTCAATGCCTCCACACCAAAATACCACTGGTCAAAATCCCGCTCAATCTGTGCTCGAACTTCGTATAGTCTTGCAATACGCTCGGTGGCACGGGGATGGTCGTTATATTTTTCATCCCCAGGTGGGGTTTCGCCATATAATTCACGCATTTTTTTGTAAAACTTTATAATTGATTCAAAATCGTAGCCTGCCCGCATTGCATAGATTACGCCGTATTCATCGGCTTCAAATTCTTGCTCACGGCTATAGCCTCTCTGTAAAATTTGTGCAACATCTTCAGGGATATAGGAAGTTCCGACCTTGATAAAATTCTCCAGTCGCAACATCGCAACTGAATGGCGCAGGTAGATATGGGCAAGTTCATGTCCCAGAATACCTGCGAGCATTGACTGGCTTTCCTCCGTTTTTAATGAATCAATGACTGTGATCAATCCTAATGTTACATAAATAGGCCCTGCAGGCAAGGCAAAGGCATTTATGGCATCAGTATTTAATATCTTGCATTCAAAAACTGTTCTCAAATCTGATGCTCGCATAACATTTTGGGCAATAGGTTTTATACGATTAACAAGAATCGTATCATTTATTAAGCCAGTTGCTTTTTCTATTTGTTTTGCAGCATCCTCGCTTGCTTTAATGATAAACGAAGGACCTGGACCAATTTGTTGGGCATTTGAGAATATTAGGATAAAAAAAATAAGATGAACAACTTTATTCATAATTCCTCCTGGGGGCACGGGGTTCTACCGTGCCCCCGCTGTTTGATTTAATCCCAGAGATTCCAGGTAAATGTTTCGCCTTCACCGATGTCACGATAAATCGGACCCCAGTAGTAATCAGTATAAGTACCTTCCGCATAGAGCTTTGTATAACCTTCCCAGATTTTGAAGTAAGAATAATACCCCGGTGAGAGCGTCCCCTTATACCAACCATCAATATAAACATCTACCGTCCACGATGAATAATTATTAACTCGAACCCAGCAATAACCACGGGTTGTGCCCGCAAGTGCCTCATAATCTTTGGCAAGTTTTGTAAACTCATCTGCCTTAGTCTTATTCCCTGCATTTGTATAAAATTCTGCAACCAGCTTGGCGAGCTTTGCATTCTTCTGGTCTTTTGCTAGTTCGCCAACCTCATTAAGTAATGCCTCGCTTGTGATCACTGAACTCTTCTTTCCCGACATCTTCTCTGCAAGCATTAGCAATTGAGTAGCAGCAAGTAAGTCAAAACCATCCTTTTGATGCCGTGCATTATCAATCATCTCACCAATATCGGCAAGAAAATCATAGGTCGGATCAAACTCATCCTGGATATTTTTATATTTAAGTTTTTCTACTGTTAATGGCGCTGACCCGGTCTTCTCCTCGACACCCTTACCACCTTTTTGGGCATAAACAAGCCCGGGGATAATGAGACCAGCAATCAATAAGATTGCTATTATTTTGGTTATGGCTTTCATTATACCTCCTTTGTTTTTATTGCCAATCACCGATAACCACAAACGGTGCCCAGAAGAATGGTTTATCAAAGTATTCCTTTTTCATCAACCATCTCTGGGCATCGCATAGCGCCTTTGTTTTGTCCGCACCCCTTAAGTTCTTATAAAACTGTGCCATCAATAGCGCAGTTGATACATCACTTACCTTCCATAGAGATGCAATTACCGATGGGGTGCCGGCATAGATAAAGGCACGACTTAAGCCAGTAAGTTCATCACCAATGTATGCACCTTCAGAAAAACCCCGCAATTGTCCTGTTTCACACGCCGAGAGAGTAACAAGATAGGCATCTATCTCCATATTAAATATCTCACGGACCCTTAATTCACCGTCGTTCTCGTCATCTTTAGAAAGGATTATCTTTGATTCAAGTGCGGAATCGCCTGGTGCAAGCTTTCCGTGGGTAGCAAAATGGATTATGTCATAGTCCTTTAGATATTTTTTTGCGTTGGTCTCTGAAGGCGGGGGTGATGAATTATCTTTATCTTCAAAAATTGTGATATTTGGTAAACCCCCGGTTTTTAAGATCGAGTCTTTTTCGGCAATTGTTCCGGGCAATGGCATATCAAACCAATCTGGGTGTTCCGAAAAATCAGATTTGGCAAATATTGCAAACTTATTTTTTCTCAATTTATTTTTATTATGTGCAATCTCATAAACCGTCGCCGAGGGTGCATAAAATATATCATAATCATCAATCAAAAGTTTTTTTGAATCCTTATCTACCATAATCGTAGCAAATGGAAGGTTATGCAAAATGCCATAAGGAATAATACAAAGTCTTTTCTTATCCCTTATTTCTGGCATTACCGGGGCGATCAAGTTGGTATAAAACCACATTGAAATCTCGGCGAGTTCATTATCCTCATAGTTTACCCTGCGCCTGATTACTCTGCGGTAACGATCAACATTCTCATAGATTTCAGCGGGATTTATATCCATCTTTTTAATTCCCATCCTCTGATGGGTAATCGCGAAGATATAGCCATTTTCCAATCCTATAAAATATTCAAGAACTGCGGTTTGATTATCTAAAATGGCCTGAAGTCTTCTGATATCAAGCGGCTTTGATGACCTCAAGACTTCATAATCAGGAAATTTTTCTGAAAGCTCTTTTATTATACGGTTATGTTCAATTATTGCATCTGACTGTTCGGGCATACCGGCCAGAAATTCAATTTTCTTTTCCAGAACTTGCTCCTGCTCAATTAAAGCTTTTATCTTTGGGTCAAGATTGGGTTTTTGCGCAATATCCACATTTGAAATCAAATCCAGAAATGCCCGTGATTTGGCGCCTTCTGCATATTCAAATGCCTTTTTTGCATTCCCCATTTTATAATATAAATTTATGAGTTCTTCGTATAATACAATCTTATTTTCAAAGAATGCTGAACGAAATTCCTGACTGACAATCCTGCCGCGCAGGTTTTCAACAAGTTCCACCGCTTTGGTCAAAGAATTTATTGCCTCGTCAATCTGCCCTGCCTTGTGCTGGGCAAAACCGAGGTTTGATAGAACTGATGCCTGCCAATCTTTTCGATTCATATTTTCAATTATATTATACCCATCCTGATATGATTTTATTCCCTTGTTGTAATCACCGGAAAGGACAAATATGTTACCCAAATTACAATAGACCTTTGCCTGTCCAATACTATCCTGAAGGAATTTATATAAATTTAATGCCTTTTGGTAATTCGCCTGCGCAAGTTTAAAATCCTTCTTTTTTTCATAAAGAATACCGAGATTATTATAAAATAGTGCCTCATCCTTCTTGTCTTTTAACAAAGGTCTTGTCAGTTCATAAAAATATAATGCGGAATCAAAATATGTATTATCTGTTGACGAAAGTAAAATGTAAGTATAGCCTAAATTCTGCAATGCCTCAATCTTCCAGGAAATATTGCCTGTTTTATCAAAAATTTCTAATGCTGATAAGAACTTCTCCAAAGCCTGACGATACTTTCCCATATCAAGATAAAGAGTGCCCAAATTGTTCAACAATTCGCCTTCACCGAGTGCAATCTCTTTTTCCTGTTTGATGCCTGCCAGTAAGGTCAAAGATTTTAATAGATTCTCATAGGCAATGTCATAATCACCGAGCCTGCGATGAATATTACCCATCTCCCGATAGGCATCTGCCGCACTTTTTTGATAACCCAATTCCAGTGCAAGTGAACAGGACTGATTAAAATATTTCAGGGCACTATCGGCTTCTGCCAGTTGGATATATAAACTCGCAAGGAAATAATAACCATCAATAATACCCTTTTTATAATCTATTGACTTTGCTTTATCTATTGCGGTTAAAAGATTGTTCTTTGAACTATTGTATTCATTTTTCGATAAGGCGACCCTTGCCAGCATCATGCGGATGGTTATTTCATCCATTAAATCATCCGGCGTTTTTTCTTTTATCAAATCCTGATTTTTTAAGGCATTATTAAAGAAATTCTCTGCGCCTTTTAAATCTCCCTGATAAAAGGCGATTGAACCGAGATTTAAATAAATCTTCGCCTGACCTGGATAATAATCATTTTCTTTGAATATATTCAGTGCCTGATTGTAATAATCTACTGCAAGACTTAGGTCTCCGAAAGAAAGAACAATATTACCAAGCCCTTTAAGACACAATCCTTTATCAATCCCTTGCGCAAAATTTAATATCTCTTTATAAATACTCTCTGCCTTTGAAAAGTCTTCCGCATAGAACAATGAATCTGCAATTTTGATATTTGGATCAATTTCATTGGCAGGAGATAATAAAAAGAGAAAACAGATTATTAAAAAAGAATCCTTTAATCCCCTCTTATCAAGGGAGAACTGAAGATTTATGTATTTGTAATCGTTTTTCACTTTTCCTTTCCGGTAAGTTCCTCATACCGATCCAGATACCTATTTCCAATTTCGACAAGTCCATATTTGTTATAGAGCAATGAAAGGGACTTAAGAATTAAAGGTTCATTTGGCTTTAATTTTAATGATTCTTCATATGCCCTAATCGCATCAAGAATCAACCCATTCTCTTCACAT